>JAEYTV010000177.1 GCA_023433855.1 Pseudomonadota bacterium
GATCGATGGTAATCGAGTTCGTGTCCACGGAAGCAGATGCGGATATAGCCCCGGCAATGATCTCACCCTGGGTCAGCAGGCTTTCCACCCGAGCGTCGATCAAGCCTTCGCGGAACTGGTTGAGGTACAGGATACCCGCCACGAGGACCACGGTGGCGGCGATGTTGAAGAACAGGATGCGGCGGGTGAGGCTGGAGAAGACAGCATGCCCGAACACCCGGCGAATGAGCGTGAACGATCGCGACCAGAAGCGCCGCGGCGCGCGGCGCGCTTCGGTTCTATTGGCTCCCGCAATCTCGCTGTCGAATGTCTGATCTGCCACTGCAGTCCTTCCGCCGGACTGCATCGCCCCGGGTGCAGTCCTTTATTGCGCTTCCGCGGCGATCAGGCCGCCTCTCGGAAGCGGTATCCGACGCCGTATAGCGTTTCGATCATATCGAAGTCGGTGTCGACCATCTTGAACTTCTTGCGCAGGCGCTTGATGTGGCTGTCGATGGTGCGGTCATCGACATAGACCTGCTCGTCGTAAGCCGCGTCCATGAGAGCGTCACGGCTCTTGACCACCCCGGGCCGCTGAGCCAGCGAATGGAGGATAAGGAACTCGGTGACCGTCAGGGTCACGGGCTCGCCTTTCCAGGTGCAGGTATGACGCTCCTGATCCATCAAGAGCTGGCCGCGCTCCAATGTGCGCGCCGCCTGCTGGTCTGGTCCAGTTTTTACGCCCCCCGCGACAACGGCATCGCGGTTGCTTGATCGGCGCAGGATCGCCTTCACCCGCTCGACGAGAAGTCTCTGGGAGAACGGTTTCGTTATGAAATCATCCGCCCCCATCTTCAGGCCGAACAGTTCATCGATCTCCTCGTCCTTCGACGTCAGGAATATGACGGGCAGATCGGATTTCTGACGTAGCCGGCGCAGGAGCTCCATTCCGTCCATGCGCGGCATCTTGATGTCGAAGATGGCCAGCTGGGGCGGACGCGCGACGAGCCCGTCAAGTGCGGAGGCGCCGTCGGTGTAGGTTTCTACCTTGTACCCTTCCGCCTCCAGAGCGATCGACACCGAAGTCAGGATATTACGGTCGTCGTCTACGAGCGCGATTGTCTGCATACTCTCTGTCTCCGTCATCATCTATGCGCATCTCCTGGAAACGCCCCCCGACCCAGGCGGCATCGGCCAATGCGCTTGTGGAGTATAAAGGCGGAACAAATTGTGGCAAGGTGAAAGGGACTTGAACTGGAACGTGTCATATCATGTAGGATTGGCGCCCGTTGTGAGGAACAAGAACTATGCTAAACCGATTTAAATAGGATCTATTTTTTTTAAATCGATTAATAGATTGATATTGCTTGTAATTTCTAATGCGGCCTCTTGCTCTTTTTAAAGTCTGCGACTAGTTTTCCGATGTGTTTAATCGTCAGCGAAGGAATGCGCGCATGGAGGAATTTGGGCTCCGCAACCCTGCCAACGGGTTGGAAGCGATAGGTTTCAGCGATGTTTCCCGCATCAATTACAATCTCTCCGAGGTCGAGCTCTACGAAGCGGCGATACGGCAAGGGGAGGCTGATCTGACGATCGATGGGGCGCTGCGCGCAATCACCGGTCAACATACCGGCCGCTCGCCCAAGGATAAATTCGTCGTCCGGGATGTGAAGACCGAAGACGAGATCTGGTGGGACAACAACAGGGCGATGTCGCCGGATCACTTCGAGATCCTTCGCCAGGACATGCTTGCTCACGCTGCTGGAAAAACCCTTTACGTGCAGGATCTGGTTGGCGGCGCCGACGAGGAAAACGCCCTTCCGACGCGTGTAGTAACCGAACTTGCCTGGCATGCGCTGTTCATCCGCAATCTGCTGATACGCCCAAAGCGCGAGACACTGGCCACGTTCCAGCAGAAACTCACGATCATCAACCTGCCGAGCTTCAGGGCGGATCCCGAACGCCATGGCTGCCGCACCGAAACGGTGATTGCCTGTGACCTGACCAATGGTTTGGTTCTGATCGGCGGGACGTCCTATGCGGGTGAGAACAAGAAGTCGGTCTTCACCGTCCTGAACTATCTTCTGCCCGCCCGGAGCGTTATGCCCATGCATTGCTCGGCCAATGTCGGGCCCGATGGTGATACCGCAGTCTTCTTCGGTCTGTCGGGCACCGGCAAGACGACCCTTTCGGCGGATCCGAACAGAACCCTCATCGGAGACGACGAACATGGATGGGGCGCAAACGGGGTCTTCAATTTCGAAGGCGGATGCTATGCCAAGGCGATCAAGCTTTCGGCGGAAGCCGAACCGGAGATCTACGCCGCCACGCGGCGGTTCGGCACCGTCCTCGAAAACGTGGTTCTGGACGAAAACCGCGTCCCGGATTTCGACGACAGTTCGCTGACGGAGAATACCCGCAGCGCCTACCCGCTGCACTTCATACCGAATGCGTCGCCCACCGGCACCGCCCCGCCCCCGAAGACCATCATCATGCTGACCGCGGACGCGTTCGGTGTGATGCCGCCGATCGCCAAGCTTACCCCTGAGCAGGCTATGTATCACTTCCTGTCGGGATACACGGCCAAGGTGGCTGGAACGGAAAAGGGCGTGACGGAACCCGAAGCGACGTTCTCGACCTGCTTCGGTGCTCCATTCATGCCGCGGCATCCGGCGGAATACGGCAATCTCCTCAAGGATCTGATCGCACGCCATGGTGTAGATTGCTGGCTGGTCAATACCGGCTGGACCGGTGGCGCCTACGGTGTCGGTCGGCGAATGCCGATCAAGGCAACCCGGGCGTTGCTGACGGCCGCCTTGAACGGCAGCCTCAAGAGTGCCGATTTCAGGATCGATCCCAATTTCGGATTTGCCGTCCCGGTGGCGGTGGACGGGGTCGACAGCTCTATTCTGGATCCTCGTTCCACCTGGTCCGATAGAACTGCCTATGACGCTCAGGCAAGCAGGCTGGTTTCGATGTTCATCGCCAATTTCGAAAAGTTCGAGGACCACGTGGACAGCGATGTGCGTGACGCAGCTCCAGGTCTGCTTGTTGCGGCGGAGTAACAGCGAAAACTATGCTGTCAAAAGCCGCCGGCTCCTGCCGGCGGTTTTCTTTTTGCCCGGCTCGTGAAAGGATGCGGGCAGAAACAGCATACAGACGACGATGGCCAGCGCCCCCCTTCCGATCAATAGCCGTATCACCATCGCGGGATGGGAGTTGAGCGAGCAATTCGTCCTGGCTGGTGGCCCGGGCGGCCAGCACGTCAACAAGGTCTCCACGGCCGTCCAGCTCTTCTTTGACGTCGCCAACTCGCCGTCCCTTCCCGAAAGGGTCAAGCAGAACCTGCTGAAAAACGCGGGAAAGCGGGTGTCGAAGGACGGCATCCTGATGATAGAGGCGAACCGGTCCCGCAGCCAGGATCGCAACCGGGAGGAAGCGCGAGAGCGGCTGAAGGAATTGATCCTTGAGGCAGCCAAGCCGCCGCCGCCTCCGCGCAAGGCGACCAAACCGACGAAAGGTTCGGTCGAGCGGCGGCTGAAGGAAAAGTCCGGTCGTTCCGAGGTGAAGAAGATGCGTGGCCGGCCGATCGGAGACTGAGTTGACGACATTGCTGAACGGTATCAGGCATTTGCCGGATCACCTGGGCCGTGCCGCCCAAGTGCATCTTGTGGAACTCGTCCGCGGTATTGTAGCCGAGGCCCCGCTTTATGTTCCTGAAATGCCGGGAACAGGAAAGCCCATGTCCGTCCGCATGACCAATTGCGGGCCGCTCGGCTGGGTGACGGACAAAGACAGCGGCTATCGTTACCAGCCGCTTCACCCGCTCACAGGAAAGCCCTGGCCGCCGATACCGCGCGAACTGCTGGAACTGTGGGAAAAACTTGCCGGTTACCCCAAACCGCCGGAAGCTTGCCTTGTCAACTTCTACTCGGATGATGCGAGGATGGGCCTGCACCAGGACAAGGACGAGGTCGATCTTGCCGCACCGGTCCTGTCGATCTCGCTTGGAAACAGCTGCCTCTTCCGGGTGGGTGGCCGGATGCGCAAGGATCCGACGGGATCGTTTCGGCTCTCCAGCGGAGACATTGTCATCCTTGGTGGAGACGGCCGACTCGCATACCACGGTGTCGACCGCATCTATCCGGGAACCTCCACGCTCCTGAAAAGCGGAGGCCGCATCAACCTCACACTCCGCCGGGTCAACCCTTGAAGGGGCCTCGAAGCGAGCGTTCTAGAGCTTCCGGAGCGACACCGTTTCGACCAGGTGATTGCGGCCCTTCCGAAGGATCAGGTCAGCCCGCGGCCGGGTCGGCAGGATATTCTGCCTCAGGTTCTTGAGGTTGATGTTCTCCCAGAGGTCTTCCGCAACGGCTCGTGCAGCATCAGCTTCGATGGCGGCGAATTTCTTGAAGTATGAGGTGGGATCGCGAAAGGCGGTCTGGCGCAGTTTCATGAAGCGCTGCACATACCAGGCATGGATTTGCTCCTCCTCGGCGTCGATATAGATCGAAAAGTCGAAGAAGTCGGAAACGATCGGCACGATCGTGCCATCGGCAGGCAATGCGCGCGATTGCAGAACATTGATGCCTTCGAAGATCAGGATGTCGGGGCGGTCGACCAGGGTATATTCATTCGGCAGCACATCGTAGGTGAGGTGTGAATAGCGGGGTGCCTTGACGTTCGGTTCGGCAGCCTTGATCGCCGACAAGAACCGCAGGATGGCGCCGACGTCGTAGCTCTCCGGAAAGCCCTTGCGTTGCATCAGCCCCTCTCGCTCCAGCACGACGTTGGGGTAGAGGAAGCCATCGGTCGTGATGAGGTCGACCTTGGGGCTCGACGGCCAGCGTGCGAGCAACTCCTTGAGGATCCTTGCCGTGGTCGACTTGCCGACCGCCACCGAACCCGCGATTCCGATGATGAACGGTGTCTTGGCGACATCGGAAAGGCTCAGGAACCGATTCCGCTGCTGGAAGAGCAACTGGGAGGCTTCCACATGCGAGGAGAGCAGCCGTGAAAGGGAGAGATAGATGCGCCGCACCTCCCCGAGATCGATCGGGTCGTCCAGGGATCTGAGGCGGCCGACTTCGTCCTCCGTCAGAGTGAGCGGAGTATCGGCCCGGAACCTTGCCCATTCATCTGCCGTGAAGTGATGGTAGGGAGAATAATACTCCGCAGCCAGCATACCGGGATCAAGGGTTTCCGCGGGTTGGGGTACAGGATTCATGACCTTGGCCGGCTCGCCTTTTCCTGAAGACCCGTCTGGCCGGTTCTCCGCTCAAGTTCCTTCATGACATCCTGCAACGGGATACCGGCGATGTTCAATACGACCATCAGGTGATAAAGAAGGTCGGCACTCTCCAGGATCAGATGCCGTCGGTCCTGCCCGAGAGCCGCGATCACGGTCTCGATCGCTTCCTCACCGAACTTCTTGGCGGCTTTTTCCTGACCCGCAGCAACAAGCTTGGCCGTCCAGGACTCCTCCGGCGAAGCCTTCGCGCGCGTTGCGACGATCTGCTGCAGATCGTCCAGGGAAAACTCACTCACACTCTGCCTCCCAGCCGGTCGAGCCGCATCGCTATGCCATGCTCTGCCATATAGCGCTTTGCTTCACCAACCGTATAGGTGCCGAAATGGAAAATCGATGCAGCGAGGACCGCCGTCGCGTGACCGTCCCGGATGCCGGCAACCATGTCGTCGAGATTGCCGACACCCCCTGAGGCGACAACCGGCACTCGGACGCTGTCGGCAATGGTGCGCGTCAGGTCGAGATCATAGCCGCTCTTGGTGCCGTCGCGGTCCATGGACGTGACGAGAAGCTCCCCAGCACCACGCTCGACCATCCTGGAAGCGAATTCGAGTGCGTCGATTCCGGTCGCGGTGCGGCCGCCATGGGTGAAGATCTCCCAGCGATCTGTTTCGCCCGCTCCGGAAACCTTCTTGGCGTCGATCGAGACGACAATGCACTGGTTGCCGAACTTGTCGGCCGCTTCGGCTACGAAATCCGGATTGTTGACCGCGGCTGAATTGATCGAGACCTTGTCAGCCCCGGCGAGCAGCAGTCTGCGGATATCTGCGACGGCGCGTACGCCACCACCGACCGTGAGCGGCATGAAGCAATGTTCGGCGGTGCGGGCGACGACGTCGAAGATCGTCTCGCGGTTGTCGGCGGAGGCGGTGATGTCGAGGAAGCAGAGCTCGTCGGCGCCGGCCGCATCATAGGCCTTTGCCGCTTCGACCGGATCGCCTGCATCGATCAGGTCGACGAAGTTGACGCCCTTGACAACGCGGCCGTCCTTCACGTCCAGGCAAGGGATCACGCGGGCTTTGAGGGTCATGCGGCCTTTCCTTGTCTGCTGCGGATCAGCGCCAGCGCTTCTTTCGGATCGATGCGGCCGTCGTAGAGCGCCCGGCCAGAAATGGCTCCTTCCAGCCTTGCGGCATCGGGTTCGAGCATCCGGCGGATATCGTCGAGCGACGCAAGCCCCCCGGAGGCGATCACCGGTATGGACACGGCATCGGCGAGCTCCAGGGTCGAGACCCAGTTGATGCCGGCGAGGATGCCGTCGCGATCGATGTCGGTGTAGATGATCGCCGAGACGCCGGCGCCCTCGAATTTCCTGGCAAGTTCGATGACACCGAGCTCGGATGCTTCCGCCCAGCCCTCGACGGCAACCTTGCCCCCCTTGGCGTCGATGCCGACGGCAACCTTGCCCGGAAACCTTCGGCAGGCCTCGATGACAAGAGCGGGGTCACGCACGGCGACCGTGCCGAGAATGACGCGCGCCAAGCCTCGGCTGAGCCAGTTCTCGATATGGTCGAGCGTGCGAATTCCGCCGCCGAGCTGGACGGGGTTCCTGGTGCTCTTCAGGATGGCATCGACTGCCGCGCCGTTGACGCTCTCGCCGGCAAACGCGCCGTTGAGATCGACCACGTGCAGCCATTCGAACCCCTGGTCCTCGAAGGCTTTCGCCTGGGCCGCGGGATCGGGATTGTAGACGGTCGCCTGGTCCATGTCGCCGAGTTTGAGGCGCACGCACTGGCCGTCTTTCAGATCGATAGCAGGAAAGAGGATCATTCCGTTTGGGTCCTTGGCAGGTGCGCGAGCCGGGGGCGACCGCCCTTACGGCTTCCAGCGCAGGAAATTGGCGATCAGCGCGAGACCCAAAGTCTGGCTTTTCTCAGGGTGAAACTGCGCGCCCGCGACATTGCCGCGCCCGACGAAGGCCGTCATGGCGCCGCCGTAATCGGCCGTGGCGATCACGTCGCTGCGGTGCCTTGCCGCCAGATGGTAGGAATGCACGAAATAGGCGTGCAGGCCGTCCGGTCCGGTCGGGATGCCTTCAAACAGCGGGTGTGGATGATGCAGGTCGAGCGTGTTCCAGCCGATCTGCGGGATCTTAAGGGCAGGGTCATTGGGGGTCATCTCAATGACGTCTCCTTCGATCCAGCCAAAACCTTCCGTCGTCGTCTTTTCCAGACCGCGTGACGACATAAGCTGCATGCCGACGCAGATGCCGAGGAAGGGCCGGCCCTTGTGGTCGACGACGTCGAGAATGGCTTCCTTCATACCCGGCACCGCATCGAGCCCGGCGCGGCAATCCGCATAGGCGCCCACGCCTGGCAGGACGATCCGGTCCGCGGTCGCGACGGTTTCTGCCTTGTCCGTGAGCTCGATGGTGGCCGGGATCCCGGCTTCCCGGGCGGCCCGTTCGAAAGCCTTGGTCGCGGAACGGAGATTGCCCGATCCATAATCGATGATCGCGACGCGCATCAGCGTCCTCCATGTTCGAAAAGGCCCATATATGGGCCTTGCCATCCGCTGCCGGATGTCTTTGCCCGCTTGGGCCATTCGGGTGAGGCAGGCAGCGGTTGCGCCTCCTGTTCCGGCAGCCCCGAGAAGTAGATCTCTTCGGCCGTGTCGAGGTTGGGCGCGGAAACGACGCTGTCCAACGTCCAGCCCCGGCGGATAAGCGCTTCGCAGCGATAATTTCGGCCTTCAAGCGCGACGAGCAGGCTGATGGCGAACGCGAGAAGTGCGCCGGCGATCTCGAGGCCCGGCGTCCGCATCAGGAAGCCAGCGAGGCCCTGTAGCAGAAAGGCACCTGCAGCGGCGAGCCAGAGGCGATTCCAGAGAAGCCATACCCAGGGAACGAGGAGGGTGAGCCAGGAAAAACCGTCCCGCAGGACGAGGGTGTCGCGATGATCCTCGCCAGGACCGCCGGGAGGTGTCAGAATGAGGTAGCTTCTCACGGAACGTCTCCCGGAAGCGTCAGGCGAGTGTACCCTTTGTGGAGGGAACGCGGTCTGCCTGGCGCGGATCGATTTCAACAGCCACGCGGAGTGCCCGCGCGACGGCCTTGAAGCAGGTCTCGGCGATATGATGGTTGTTGGCGCCATAGTGGTTCAGCACGTGCAGCGTGATGCCGGCGTTTTGCGCGAAAGCCTGGAAGAACTCCCGCACCAGTTCCGTGTCGAACGTGCCGATTTTCGGCGAACTGAATGCGACGTTCCACACCAGGAACGGCCGTCCGGATACATCGATCGCCGCCTTGGTCATCGTCTCGTCCATGGCAAGGTCGAGCGAGGCGTAGCGGTTGATGCCGCGCCGATCCCCGAGTGCCTTGGAGATTGCCTGGCCGATGGCGATACCGGTGTCTTCCACGGTGTGATGGTCGTCGATGTGGAGGTCACCCTTGACCTCGATGTCCATGTCGATGAGCGAGTGTCGGGAAAGCTGGTCGAGCATATGATCGAAGAAGCCGACGCCGGTCGAGATCCTCGCTGATCCGGTACCATTCAGGTTGACCGAAACGTTCACGGAGGTCTCGTTGGTCTTGCGGTAGATGCTACCTGTCCGCGTCGCTGCTGTCTCGCCCATGAGGCTGCTCCATGCTGAAGAGCCGGCCGGCTCCCGATTGCGGCTGCTTATCAGGAGCGACAGCAAATATCCAGCAAAAGCAGGACAATTTGATGGATGCCGACGGCGAAGATTGTATTCCGCCAAGCCCAACTTACATACGGGTCAACGAGGCGTTTGCGAGCCTCCAACGAACGGCCCGGACGGGCCCTATAGGTGCTGAATGACAACAATCATTACCGTACGGAAAGGCGGGCAGGTG
This sequence comes from Pseudomonadota bacterium, assembly GCA_023433855.1. Lineage (GTDB taxonomy): Bacteria > Pseudomonadota > Alphaproteobacteria > Rhizobiales > Rhizobiaceae > Neorhizobium. The sequence goes on from JAEYTV010000177.1 coordinate 9,102, forward strand.
ATCATGGCCGGCGACGGGCAGGTGAGCCTCGGCCAGACCGTGATGAAAGGCAACGCGCGCAAGGTTCGCCGCATCGGCAAGGGCGAGGTCATCGCCGGTTTTGCTGGCGCGACCGCCGACGCCTTCACGCTTCTGGATCGCCTTGAAAAGAAGCTGGAACAGTATCCAGGCCAATTGATGCGTGCAGCAGTGGAACTGGCGAAGGACTGGCGTACCGACAAGTACCTCCGCAACCTGGAAGCCATGATGCTTGTGGCCGACAAGTCGACGACGCTTGCCGTGACCGGCAATGGTGATGTGCTTGAACCGGAGCATGGCACGATCGCAATCGGTTCGGGCGGCAATTACGCCTATGCGGCCGCCCGTGCGATGATGGATACCGACAAGTCGGCCGAGGAGATTGCCAGGACGGCACTCGATATCGCCGCCGATATCTGCGTCTATACCAACCACAATCTCGTGGTCGAGCAACTGGACGCGGAATAACCCAAGCCAGACAGAAGCGGTTTCCTGCAAGGGTGGGCTTTATCGACGCCAAGGCAGGAAAGCCAAGAGGAAGACAATGACAAATTTTTCCCCCAGAGAAATCGTGTCGGAGCTGGACCGCCATATCATCGGCCAGCACGATGCCAAGCGGGCGGTGGCGATTGCGCTGCGCAACCGTTGGCGGCGTCAGCAGCTCGATGAGTCGCTGCGCGACGAAGTGATGCCCAAGAACATTCTCATGATCGGACCGACCGGCGTCGGCAAGACCGAGATCTCCCGCCGGCTCGCGAAGCTTGCCGGAGCGCCTTTCATCAAGGTCGAAGCCACCAAGTTTACCGAAGTCGGCTATGTCGGTCGTGATGTGGAGCAGATCGTCCGTGATCTCGTCGAGGTCGGCTTCGGCCTTGTGCGTGAAAAGAAGCGTGCGGAAGTGCAGGCGAAGGCTCACATGAGCGCCGAGGAAAGAGTACTGGATGCGCTGGTTGGCGCAACGGCCTCGCCTGCAACGCGCGAGAGCTTCCGCAAGAAGCTGCGCAACGGCGAGCTGGATGAGAAGGAGATCGAGGTCGAGGTCGCTGATACAGGTTCAGGCATGCCCGGCTTCGAAATTCCCGGAATGCCAGGGGCGAATATTGGGGTGCTGAACCTGTCGGAAATGTTCGGCAAGGCCATGGGTGGTCGTACCAAGAAGGTGCGCACGACCGTCGCCAAGTCCTACGGCGAACTGATCCGCGATGAATCCGACAAGCTGATCGACAATGAGGTGATCCAGCGCGAAGCTGTCCGTTCGGTGGAAAACGACGGCATAGTCTTCCTTGACGAGATCGATAAGATCGCCGCTCGTGACGGCGGGCTGGGTGCGGGCGTGTCTCGTGAAGGTGTGCAGCGCGACCTGCTGCCGCTTGTCGAGGGCACGACGGTATCGACGAAATACGGCCCGGTGAAAACCGATCATATCCTCTTCATCGCGTCGGGCGCGTTCCATGTGGCCAAGCCTTCGGATCTCTTGCCAGAGCTTCAGGGGCGGTTGCCGATCCGCGTCGAACTGAAGCCGCTGACCAAGGAAGACTTCCGCCGCATCCTGACCGAAACCGAGGCGAGCCTCATTCGGCAGTACAAGGCCCTTATGGGAACGGAAGAGCTGACGCTTGATTTCACGGAGGATGCGATCGACGCTCTGGCAGATGTGGCCGTACATCTGAACTCCTCGGTCGAGAACATCGGAGCACGGCGTCTGCAAACGGTCATGGAGAGGGTGCTGGATGAGATCTCGTTCAGTGCGCCGGACCGCGGCGGATCGTCCGTCATGATCGATGCGGAGTATGTCCGCAAGCATGTCGGCGATCTTGCTTCCGATACCGATCTCTCCCGCTACATTCTCTGAACGTGTCAGCGTGGCAGCAGGGCAACGTCCGGCTGCCTTCCGGCGCGTTTGACGGCAATTCGACCGTGCACGTCTCGACAGCGTGCTCGTACCTTGCTTAGAGGAAGGGCGTGGACGAGTGGCTCCTCGGTGCAAAGCCGCCGTGACGGATTTCTGGACATGTAGACCTTGAAAAGCATCCTTCCCGTACTGTTCCTTTCGATCGCGACAACGCTGGCTGTGCCTGCATTTGCCGAAGCAGTGGTGGTCGTGCCTGAAGGCAATCGCCACGCCGAGCAGCCTAAGATCCCCGGTGCTTCCACACGCCGCACCAGTGCCGGCAGGACGACTTTCGACGAGAAATACGAAAAGATTCGGGATCTGCTGGCTACCGACCGGAAGCTCGTCGCGAAGATCAAGGCGACGGCAGCCGACTACGGCATCGCGCCGATCCATATGATCGGTGCGATCGTCGGCGAACACACCTATAACGTGGACGCCTACGATCGACTGCAGAGCTATTACGTCAAGGCGGCTGCCTATGCAGGCAATAGTTTCCGCTTCGGTTACGGGAACGAGAGCATCAAGGATTTTGTTTCCCGCGCTGAGTTTGCCCCCTGCGGAGAGGAGTCTGACTCCTTTAGCCTCTGGACCTGCCGGGAGAACGTCTGGGAGACGACCTTCCGCGGTCGCGTTGTCGGAGGCAAGTCCTATCCAGACAACCGATTCAGCGCGGTATTCTTCCAACCCTTCTATGCAGGCCAGACCTTCGGGTTGGGTCAGGTCAACCCGCTGACCGCAATGATGCTGTCAGACATGGTGGCGAAGACTTCAGGATACCCGAAGCTTGACGAGAACAAGGCTGCCGCCGTCTACGACGCGATCATGGATCCGGATAAGTCGCTTGCCTATATGGCAGCCAATATTCGCCGTTCGATCGATGACTATAAGAGGATCGCAGGCGTCGACATCTCCCGCAACCCCGGCATCACAGCGACCCTCTACAACACGGGGGGCTCGGCTCGACGGGCTGCGGCGCTCAAATCAAAGGGGGGATTGCCGGAGGAAAATTACTACGGCTGGCTGGTGAACGACAAGCTCGCCGAACTCAAATCCCTTCTGTAGTTGAAATAGTCCCGGCGGCGACTGATATTCTGGCGATGTGAAATCGCTTGAGGAGGGCTGTCGATGGACATGCGCCCCGAACCCTTCGTTCCACCGGCGCCTGAGCCGCGAACAGTACCTCCGAGCCGGCTTCAGGTCATCCGGACGGTGATGCGCAACCCATTGGAGCTATGGGGCAGGCCATCCTATACGCTTCCCTGGATCGAGACGAAGTTCTTCAAGGAAAGAACGCTTATCGTCAATGACCCCGGCTTGATCCGTCATGTTCTTGTAGACAACGCGGCCAACTACGAGATGTCCGAGATACGCCAGCTCATCCTGAGGCCGATCCTGCGCGACGGGTTGCTGACGGCGGAAGGCGGGGTCTGGAAGCGGTCCCGCAAAGCGATGGCGCCGGTATTCACGCCAAAGCACTCCAAGGGTTTTGCCGGTCAGATGCTGGCAAAGGCGGAGGAATATGCCGCTCAGAAATACGCCTCTGTGGGATCGGAAGGTCAGCTTTCCGATATCTCGGTCGACATGACCGAATTGACCTTCGCCATTCTCTCCGAGACGCTGTTCTCCGGAGAGATCGTCACGGCGAGCGACAGTTTCTCCGACGACGTGGACCGCCTGCTGCACCGCATGGGACGGGTGGACCCGATGGACCTTCTGCGAGCGCCGCCCTGGCTGCCGAGACTTACCCGTTTCGGCGGCAAACGGGTTCTCGACAAGTTCCGGAAGGTGGTTTCCGACACCATGGCCTTGCGGCGGCGCCAGATGGCGGCGACACCCGACGATGTCCCCGAGGACTTTCTCACCCTGCTGCTGCAGCTCGAGGGCCCCGATGGCCTGACACGGGATGAGATCGAAGACAATATACTGACCTTCATCGGCGCCGGGCATGAGACCACTGCCCGCGCACTTGCCTGGACACTTTACTGCGTGTCGCAGAGCCCGCATGTGCGCAAGAGCATGGAAGAGGAGATCGATGGCGTGCTCGCCAGTGGTGCCGAACCGGTCGACTGGCTGGACCGGATGCCTTGGGTGAGGGCCGCGTTCGAGGAGGCACTCCGGCTTTATCCGCCCGCACCGTCGATCAACCGGGCTGCCATCTCCGATGACTCATGGACGAGTCCGGGCGGCGAGATGGTCAGGATCGATGCAGGGGTGACGGTTCTCGTCATGCCTTGGACACTTCATCGCCACGAACTCTACTGGAAGAACCCGCGAGCATACATTCCGGAGCGTTTCCTGCCGGAAAATCGCGGCGCAATAAGCCGCTTCCAGTACCTTCCGTTCGGCGCGGGGCCCAGGATCTGCATCGGAGCGACATTCGCCATGCAGGAGGCGGTTATCGCCCTTGCCGTACTGATGCACCGGTACCGCTTCGACGTGACACCCGAGACCACCGTGTGGCCCGTGCAGAAGCTGACGACCCAGCCGCGCGACGGCATGCGGATGCGGGTCAGTTTGCGACAACCGGAGTCTCTGTTGGCGGATTGACCCGCCCGGCCATGGGTTAATGATCGCTGACGACTATCCTTCAGGATCCTCGCGTGAGCTCTTCTTTTCTCCTCGGCATCGATACCGGAGGCACTTACACCGACGCCGTGTTGTTGCGGGAGGGAGAAGGGGTCGTCGCCAAGGCGAAGTCCCTGACGACGCGCCATGACCTTGCAGTAGGGATCGCAGGGGCTGTCGACGCGGTTCTGGACAAGGCCAGCCTGCCTCCCGGGCAGATCGGACTGGTCTCCTTGTCCACCACGCTTGCGACCAATGCCCTGGTGGAAGGGCAGGGGGCGCGCGCCGGGCTTGTAATGATCGGGTTTGGTCCGGATGATCTGAACCGTGGTGGCCTGTCGGAGGCCCTTGGGCAAGATCCCGTGGTCTTTCTGGCGGGAGGCCATGACGTCCATGGCAACGAAACGACGCTCGACACGCGTGCACTGGAAGAGGTGTTGAGGGCGGGAGGCCTCTCGGTGTCGTCGTGGGCCGTTGCAGGTTATTTCGCCACCAGGAACCCGCAGCACGAAATCCGCGTCCGGGATCTGATCCGCAGCATCACCTCTCTTCCAGTCACCTGCAGTCATGAACTGTCCTCCAAGCTCGGGGGCCCGCGGCGTGCTCTGACGACCCTGCTGAACGCCAGGCTTGTTTCGATCATCGACCGGTTGATCGGCTCCTGCGAAGGTTATCTGAAGGGCCGCGGGATTGTGGCACCCTTGATGGTGGTGCGGGGGGACGGCGCCTTGATCTCTGCCGCCGAAGCGAGACTGAAGCCGATCGAGACCATCCTGTCGGGGCCCGCAGCTAGCCTGGTGGGCGCGAATTTCCTGACGGGTCTGGATCAAGGCGTGGTGTCTGACATCGGCGGTACAACCACGGATGTGGCCGTCCTTGAGCAGGGCCGCCCCAGGCTCGCCGAGGAAGGAGCCGTGGTTGGCGGTCACTTCACCATGGTCGAGGCGGTCGCGCGTCGCACCTATGGCCGTGGCGGCGATTCGGAGGTCTACATCGACGATCGCGGGCTGGAAGCGGGTTTTCGATTAGGCCCACGACGCCTGCTGCCGCTCAGTCTCCTGGCCGTGAGCCATGGCGACATCGTCATACCGGCCCTGGAAAGGCAACTCCGCAACGGCCGTGCCGGACGCTACGACGGACGTTTTGCGGTCAGGCTCGGCTCGCTTAACGAGGCAGCGGAAGGGCTTCGCCCCCAGGAAAGAACCGTTCTTGAGCGCATAGCTGCGACACCCGTATCTTTGAACGATCTCCTGACGCTCAATAATCAAAAGCCCTTGCTTGACCGGCTGGTGGGGCGCGGCCTGGTGCAGATCGCGGGGATCACCCCTTCGGATGCGCTTCATGTGCTCGGGTTGCAGGATCACTGGAATGTCGAGGCTGCGCGGCTCGGGCTACAGCTCGCTGCCCGACGAAGGGATGGAGCGGGTCGTGCGATCTCGCACTCCGCAGAGGAAATGGCGGAGAAGATCGTGCGTCGGCTGACGCGTCAATCGGCGGAGGCTGTCCTTTCCACCTGTCTCGCCGCTGATGGTGCAGAGACGATTGATCCCGCGGTGTCCGTTGCCGTGGACCGGGCGCTGGAAAGACGCCCGGGAATAGCGCGTTTTTCCCTCGCGCTCGACCGGCCCTTGATCGCACTTGGCGCCTCTGCCCGGATCTATTACCCGGCCATTGCAGATATGCTTGGCGCTATACCTGTCATTCCTTCCGATGCCGACGTCGCCAATGCAATCGGTGCCGTCGTTGGCCAGATCCGCGTCACCGCGACGGTCGTCGTCACGTCGCCCGAGGAAGGCCGGTTCATCCTCTCTGGTGCTGGCGGCCACACGGTCGTCACCGGCGAAGCTGCCGCCCTGAACGCAGCTCGTGGACGGGCTTTGGCGGAAGCATTGGCCAATGCGCGCGCGGGGGGCGCGGCCGACCCGGTCGGAACGCTCGCCGAGGAAGTGGACGCCCCGCAGATCGACGGCTCACGCCAGTTTCTGGAGGCACGGATCACTGCCATCGCGTCAGGTCGTCCGCGCGTTGCATTGCCCTGATTGCCACCGAACCGAAATCGCCCTCAGTCGCATTGACACCTCCATCATGCCGCGCAATGTGGCGAGTGGATCGGTCAGAATTTTGCATCGGGAGGATAGACATGGCTCGCATCGAAAAGAACGGTCTGGCGATCGAGGAGCAACTCTATCAGTTCCTGGCGGCCGAAGCGCTGCCCGGGACCGGCGTGGACGCCGAACGCTTCTTTTCGGAATTTTCGAAGATCGTCCATGATCTGGCTCCGAGAAACAGGGAACTGCTCGCCAAGCGTGATGCCTTTCAGCAGAAGCTCGACGAATGGTATCGCACCAACGGTGCTCCGACTGACCTTGCAGCTTATGAAGCTTTCTTGCGGGAGATCGGCTATCTCTTGCCGGAGGGACCGGACTTCAAAGTCTCCACCGAGGGCGTTGATCCGGAAATTGCGGAGATCGCGGGGCCGCAGCTTGTGGTGCCGGTGATGAACGCGCGCTACGCGTTGAACGCGGCCAATGCGCGCTGGGGTTCGCTCTACGATGCCCTCTACGGCACGGACGCAATTCCTGAAAGCGACGGTGCAGAGGCCGGAAAAAGCTACAATCCTGGCCGCGGCGCCAAGGTGATCGCCTGGGTGCGCGATTTCCTGGATCAGTCCGTGCCTCTGTCGGGTGCCAGATGGACCGACGTCACCTCCTTTGTTGTCACCGGCGGCAGGCTGACCGCCGCCGCTCAGGAGGGCAGGACGGTAGAACTCGCTGACCCCGGCCAATTCGTTGGCTATCTCGGCGAAGCGGCGCAGCCCACCCACCTTCTTCTGAAACGGAATGGCCTGCATGTCGAGATTGTCATCGATGCCTCGACGCCCATCGGCAAGGATGATCCGGCGAAGATCTCAGATGTGAGGCTGGAATCCGCGATCACGACCATCATGGATTGTGAGGATTCGGTTGCTGCGGTCGACGCTGAAGACAAGGTGATCGTGTATCGCAACTGGCTCGGCTTGATGAAGGGCGACCTCTCCGAGGAGGTCGAGAAGGGTGGCAGGCGGTTCATCCGCAGCCTCAATCCCGACAGCGACTACATTGCCCCGGACGGATCCACGCTCAACGTGAAGCGCCGTTCACTGATGCTTGTTCGCAATGTCGGTCACCTGATGACCAGTCCAGCCATCTTGGACCGGGACGGCCGGGAGGTGCCCGAGGGCATCATGGATGCCATGGTGACGGCGCTGATCGCCATCCACGATATCGGTCCGGGCGGCCGCCGGCAGAACTCCCGCACCGGCTCCCTCTACGTGGTCAAGCCGAAGATGCACGGTCCGGAAGAGGTAGCCTTCGCCTGCGACATCTTTTCTCGCGTGGAGCAGGCTCTCGGGCTCCCGTCCAACGCCATCAAGATGGGCATCATGGACGAGGAGCGTCGTACGACGGTCAACCTCAAGGAATGCATCCGACAGGCGCGTGAACGGGTGGTCTTCATCAATACCGGCTTCCTCGATCGTACCGGTGATGAGATCCACACCTCCATGGAAGCAGGTCCGATGATCCGCAAGGGAGACATGAAACAGGCGGCCTGGATCGCGGCTTACGAGAACTGGAATGTCGACATTGGACTGGAATGCGGGCTTTCTGGCCATGCCCAGATCGGGAAGGGGATGTGGGCCATGCCGGACCTGATGGCGGCGATGCTCGATCAGAAGATCGCCCATCCCAAGGCGGGCGCCAATACCGCATGGGTGCCGTCGCCGACGGCCGCGACGCTGCACGCGACCCACTATCACAAGGTGGATGTCGCAGCAGTACAGGCGCGGTTGAAGGATCGGGGCCGGGCAAGGCTTGCCGACATCCTGTCCGTGCCGGTGGCATCAAGACCGAACTGGACACCCGAGGAGATCCAGCGCGAACTCGACAACAATGCCCAGGGTATTCTGGGCTACGTGGTTCGCTGGATCGACCAGGGTATCGGCTGTTCCAAGGTGCCGGACATCAACAATGTCGCGCTGATGGAAGACCGGGCGACGCTGCGCATCTCGGCGCAGCACATGGCCAACTGGCTGCATCACAAGCTGGTCAGCGAAGAGCAGATCGTTGAAACGATGAAGCGCATGGCTGCTGTGGTCGATGGCCAGAACGCCGGTGATCCTCTTTATCGCCCGATGGCAGCGGACTTCGACGGCTCGATTGCCTTCCAGGCAGCGCTGGATCTGGTCCTGAAGGGTCGGGAGCAGCCGAACGGTTATACCGAACCGGTTCTGCACCGCCGCCGCCAGGAGTTCAAGGCACGGCTTGGCGGCTAAAAGAAAGAGCCGCCGGAAGGGCAATTCCCGGCGGCTCCTCATGGTGCATGCCTGTCCGGTCTACTGGATGACCACGACCTTCGTGTTGCGGCCGGGGCGGACCCGGCTATAGAGGTCGATCACGTCCTGGTTCATCAGGCGGATGCAGCCTGACGATGCGGCTGTGCCGATGGAAGCCCATTCCGGCGTGCCGTGCAGGCGGAAAAGCGTATCCTGACCCTTCTCATTGAAAAGATACATGGCGCGGGCACCAAGCGGGTTGCTCAATCCAGGTCCCATGCCCGCTTCCACGTAGCGTGCGATGTCGGGCCGGCGCGCTGCCATTTCCTTGGGCGGATGCCATGTCGGCCATTCCTGCTTCCAGGCGACATAGGCCGTTCCGGACCAGGCAAAACCTTGCTTGCCGACGCCAATTCCATAGCGGACGGCTTTGCCCCTGGGCAGAATGTAATAAAGAAAGCGCTCGCGCGTGTTGACGACGATCGTGCCGGGCTTCTCGTCCGTCGGATACTCCACGACCTGGCGAACGAATTTCTTGTTCAGCCGATTGATCGGGATGGCCGGCAGCGTATAGCCGGCATCGGCCACCGAACCATAGGAATCTGTAAAGATCTGCGAGGTGGTGACGGTGGCCACTTCCGTGGAACCCGAGGTCGTCGTGGAGCATCCGGCCAGGGCTGCGGTTGCCAATAGGCCGAGTGCAAGCATGCTGATGCGAAGGCGCATGGAAAACTCTTGGAAAGCGAATCGAGGAACCGGTGGGTCACCACCTTTGATCCCCGGGTTATTTTCCATTACATTGCCGATGGCAAGGCGCTGCAACGCACCGGGAACCGAGCGCCGCCTGATTCAAAACCGCCATGGCGTTTTTGCAACATTCCCGGCACCGGCACCAGGATCCCATGACCATACTGAACATCGCCAGCAACAATCCGCTCGTGGATGGACGGCAGTCCCAGCGCGCCATGATGGTACGCAGGGGCGTGCAAATTCTGCTACATGACATGCGCCACGCATCGCTGCCCGAGCTGGTGCTCTCGAACGGCCGGCGCGCCGACCTTGTTACGGTTTCGGAGAAGGGCGAAGTCTGGATCATCGAGATCAAGACCTCGATCGAGGATCTTCGCGTCGACCGGAAATGGCCGGAATACCGTGCCTACTGCGACAGGCTCTTCTTTGCGACCCATAAGGACGTGCCGCAGGAGATTTTCCCGGAGGATTGCGGTCTGCTCCTCTCCGACGGGTATGGCGCCCATCTGTTGCGGGATGCGCCCGAGCACCGGCTTTCTCCCGCCGCCCGCAAGTCCATGATGTTGTGTTTCTCCCGGATCGCCGCCAAGCGCCTGATGACGGCCGAATGGGCCCTCGGCAGGAGCTTCGACGAACTGTAGACCAGCTATCGCGGCGCGCGCTTGGCCAGGATACGCTGCAGCGTGCGCCGATGCATGTTGAGCCGGCGTGCGGTCTCCGACACGTTGCGCTCGCACATTTCGTAGACCCGCTGGATGTGCTCCCAGCGAACCCGGTCGGCGGACATGGGGTTTTCCGGCACGTCTGCCTTCTCGCCCGGCCGTTGCGTCAGGGCGTGGAAGATCTCGTCGGCGTCGGCAGGCTTGGAGAGATAGTCCACCGCGCCGAGCTTCACCGCGGTCACCGCGGTTGCGATATTGCCGTAGCCCGTCAGGACGATCGCCTTGGTATCCTCCCGGCTTTGCCGGATTGTCTCGATCACGTCCAGTCCGTTGCCGTCTCCCAGCCGCAGATCGACCACCGCGTATTTTGGCGGGCGCGTCTTCGACTTGGCGATCCCTTCGGCGACAGACTCAGCTGTTTCGACAATGAAGCCGCGGCTTTCCATCGCTCGCGCCAACCTGCGCAGGAAAGCACCATCATCGTCAACGATCAGCAGCGATGGATCGGATCCAAGTCCCTGATCTGTGGCCTGTTCGGTTTGTTCGACGTCCATGTTCATCGTCTTCCGTCTTCGCGGGGTTCCTGCCGCCCGCTGTTCTCCTTGCCAATATGGGTGCGCCTGCCCGGGAACGCAAAGTTATTTCGGCTCCCGGACCTCCATCAGGTTTCGCGGCCATTCGATATGAATTCGCGCTCCCGGCTCACCGCTCTCGCGATTACCAAAGCGGATTGCGGCGCCAGACCGCTCAAGAAGCGTCTTGGCGATAAAAAGGCCGAGGCCGAGGCCGCCGGCCCGCTGCTGTTCCTTGGGCCTCTTCGTCATGTAGGGTTCGCCGATTCTTGCGAGAATGTCCGGCGCGTAACCTTGCCCGTCATCTTCGATGGTAATCGCCACCTTGTCGGGTGAATGATCCACGGTGACGATCACCTTGGTCCGGGCATAGTCCACGGCATTCTCGATGAGATTGCCCAGTCCGTAGAGGACACCGGCATTGCGGGTGCCGACAGGTTCGTTGGCGCGATCGTTTTTCTCGATAAGCTCGATCTCGATTCCGAACTGTCGGTACGGCGCCACCACCTCTTCGATCATCGAAGATAGCGGCAGGCGTCGCATGTGCTCGTCGCTTTCGGCCGATAGCGAGGTGAGCCGCCGCAGGATGTCGCGGCAGCGTTCGCTCTGGCTTCTGAGCAGTTGCACGTCCTCCCTGTAGCGTTCGTCTGCCGCGAGCTCGCGCTCCATCTCCTTTGCGACGACGCTGATGGTCGCGAGCGGCGTGCCGAGCTCATGGGCGGCCGCCGCCGCCAGCCCGTCAAGCTGCGACAGGTGCTTTTCCCGCTCGAGCACCAGTTCGGTGGCCAGAAGGGCATCCGCGAGAAGTGATGCCTCGTGGCTGACGCGATAAGCGTAGAAGGCGGCGAACATCATCATCGAGGCGATCGAACACCACACGCCAAGCTGCAGGATCGGCTGGATCCTGAGGATTTCGTCTTCGTACCAGGGAAGATCGTAGGGAGAAAAGGCGAGCGTCGTGGTGCAGACGAGGGCAAAGACGATCAGAACCAGGGAATGGCGGAGCGGCTGGGACGCGAAGGCGATGATCACGGGCACGCAGATCAACGGGGCGAAGGGATTGGCCAGGCCGCCCGTGATGAACAACAGGGCAGCCATCTGCAGGAGGTCGAAGCCGAGCAGCGCCAGGGCGGCCTTCGGTCCAAGACGATGTGTCGGTGGGAACCGCAGCGACAGGACGAGGTTTGCGAAGGCCAGGGATCCGATCAGGGCGGCCGCCTCGCTCAGCGGCAACGGGAAGCCGAGCAGCAAGGCGACGATCAGCACAGTGATGGTTTGCCCCGCCACCGCGAGCCAGCGCAGGCGGACAAGCGTCTGAAGACGGATCCGGCGGCTGGAAGCCCCGAACTGGGCGTAATGGACCGACGCATTGTCTGCACTCACGGCCTTGTGGTCTCCGTCATCTCGTCGCTGGCTTCATAGCCCTGCGCGACCTCATCGCGCAGGCGACATTCTGTCACGTGCCGCGCGGCTTGGCACGCGTGGTCGGCGCCGCAGCTGCAGGATCCTCGGGCCAGGGGTGTTTCGGGTAGCGGCCGCGCATCTCGGCCCGGACATCCTTCCAGGATCCGGCCCAGAAGCCAGGCAGATCCCGGGTGGTCTGGATGGGACGGTGGGCGGGAGAGGTCAGTTCCAAAACAAGGGGCAGGCGGCCCCCGCCGATAGCGGGATGGTGTTTCAGGCCGAACAGTTCCTGCACACGGATGGCGAGGACCGGCTCCTCGCCATCATACCGGATCGGATGCCTGTGGCCGGTAGGCGCTTCGAAATGTGTCGGCGCCAGCCTGTCGAGCTCCCTGGCAAGCTCGCGGGGAATAAGCGACCGCAGCCCTTCGGAAAGGCTGCCAGGATCAATTCCATCGAGGCTAGAAACACCGTTCTGGAAGGGGACGAACCATTCATCCAGCCTCTCTAGCAGTGCCTCTTCGCTCGTATCGGGCCAGGGTTCGCCAACCGAGCGGTGCAGGAAGCCGGTCCGTTGGCGTAACTGCTGTCCTTCCTTCGAAAACGGCAGAACACGCAGGCCGAGCTGGCGTACCCCCTCGGCCAGGGCCCGGGCTGCGTTCTCGCCTGTTGGGCGCGGAAGCGGTCGTTCCGCCAGCGTGAGTGCGCCGAGACCGGTCACCTCCCGGGCCCGCACCTGCCGGCTTTGCGGATCAAAGAAGTACTCTTCCTTGTGTTCGATGAGATGCGGAAGCGCCGCCTCCACATCTGACCGGCTGACCTCGGCTGCGGCCAGGATGCGGCCCTGGGCTGCCCGCCCGGTGAGGTCCGCAACAACGAGCATGCTCGCGGATCCGAGTCTCTCCGTGTCGGGAATCTCCGCTCCGCGACCGTTGGCCATGACGAACCGCCCGCGGCCGCCCCGCTGCAGTGCCACACGATCCGGATAGGCTTGCAACAGGAGTTGGCCGGCGGAGATCCGTTCATTTCGCGGTGATCGTTTCGGAAGGTTGGCAGCGATCCGGTCCGCAAGTTTGCGGGCCGCTTCCGCCCGCTCGCCTCTTTCTGCCCGGAAACGCCGTAGGCGCTCGTCGAGATCGATCTCGCTGCCCCCGAGGCCCTGTTCGGTCAGCAGCACGCCTAGGAGGGAGGCTGGCCTGCCCGCCCCTTGTTCAGCGGCCGATATGACCATCGAGGCAAGCCGTGGAGGAAGCGCCAATTCGCGCATCAACCGGCCCTTCGCCGTCAGGTTGCCCGATGTATCGAGTGCACCGATCTTCGCGAGCAAGGCCGTTGCCTCGGCAAACGCCGGGCCGGGTGGCGGATCGAGGAAAGCAAGGGCGGATGGGTCCCGCACGCCCCAATGGGCGAGATCGAGCGCAAGGCCCGAAAGATCACTGGCAAGGATTTGCGGCGCAGTGAACTCGGCCAGCGCTGCCGTTTGCCCAGGATGCCAGAGCCGGACCGCGACCCCGGGCTCGGTGCGGCCGGCGCGGCC
>JAEYTV010000230.1 GCA_023433855.1 Pseudomonadota bacterium
ACTACATGCAGGACGACCCGGTATACCGCAAATATCACCACGGCTCGATGACCTTCGGCATGATCTACGCTTATTCGGAGCGGTTCATGCTGCCGCTTTCCCACGACGAGGTGGTGCATGGAAAGGGTTCCCTGCTGGGCAAGATGCCGGGCGACCATTGGCAGAAACGAGCCAATCTGCGAGCCTATTTCGGGTTCATGTGGGGCCATCCCGGCAAGAAGCTCCTTTTCATGGGAGGCGAAATCGCTCAGGGCACCGAATGGAACCATGACGGTTCGGTTCATTGGGATCTGCTGGACCAGCCCGATCACGCAGGCATTCAGCGACTGGTCCGGGACCTCAACCTCCTCTATGCGCGGGAGCCGGCGCTGCAATACAGCGACCTTCACCCGGAAGGATTCGAATGGGCGGTCGCGGATGACGCCGAAAATTCGATCTTCGGCATGCTGCGCTCCTCCAGGGACAGATCGTCCCGGATCCTGGTCATGTCCAACATGACGCCTATTCCGCGAGAAGGCTACCGGATCGGCGTCCCGGCGGAAGGGCGGTGGGACGTGGTCCTGAATACGGATGCAGGCATCTATGGCGGAGCCAACCTTGGCCAGACGGAGGCCTGGACCGAACCGCAACCGGCCCATGGCAGGCAGCACTCCCTGTCGCTCGTCCTGCCCCCGCTTGCAACCGTGTTCCTGCGATGGAGCGGCTAGACCGGTCAGGGTCCGGGAGAGGGACGCTGCCACTCCGCGGAAGCCTCGGACGGGCCCTGCTGTCATCAGGCATGCAGCGTGCTGGGGACGCAGCATACGCAGCCTGTGCGCCCCGGTCCCTGACAATGCCGGAGTGATCAGGTTTCGCGCCAGCCCGCTCCGTAGGTGATCGTCTCGACGCCAACAAAACGGCCCACACGCAGAAGTTCGGCCTCCAGCTTCTCCAGCCTCCCCGCCGAAGCGCGCACACCTTTCTCCAGCCACAGCTTCTTCACATCGAGCGTACCGGCCTTGCGGTCCGCCTTCATGTCGATACGGCCGATCATCCGATCGCCTTCGAGAAGCGGGAATACGTAGTAACCGTACTGCCGTTTCGGCTCGGGAACGAAAACCTCGATCCGATAGAAGAAGTTGAAAAGGCGCTCTGCCCGGTCCCGGTTGCGCAGCAGCGGGTCGAACGGACTGAGGATACGCACCCGAGCGGGCGGTTCCGGAACATCCCCGGAGCTCTGCAGAAAGCCTGCAAGCACGAAGGATGCGCGGGGCTTGCTGCCATCCGCCGCCTCGATCAGCACCTCTGAAAGTTCATCGCGATGGGCGGCCACCCAATCCTTCGCCTCCTGTGGCGTTACCAGGTCCCAGAATGCGGCTATCTCTCCGGATGTCGCGAAGCCGAGGCGTCGCAAGGCGCTGCGGCAAGCCCAATCCACAAAATCATCATGGCTCACCTCCGGCTGAAAATGATGAGGCGGTATGACGCGTTCGGTGAGATCGTAGATCTTCTGGAAATTGATCCTGCCGGCAATCGCCAGCTTTCCGACATGCCAGTAGTATTCGAGCGCGGTCTTGTTGGGGTGCCAGTTCCACCAGCCTCCGGACCTGTGGTTCTCCACCTTCATGTCGCGGGACATGATCGGGCCGTTTTCAACGATATAACGGAATGTTTCCTCGAATGCGGAATCGAAGGTATCGCCGTGCCACTTCCTCCAACGCTCGGCGATGAGAGGCTCGCGGCGGCGGAAGCGGTGCTTCCAATAGCGAAAAAGCCGAGCCGGAATGATCGAAGCGTCGTGCGTCCAATGTTCGAAAAGCTCCCGATCCTTTTCCAGTAGCGTCGTCAGATGTTGACGCCGATAGGTCTGGTTGCGAGAAAAGAGGATCATGTGGTGGGCTCGTTCCGCCGTCGCGATGCTGTCCACCTGGACGAATCCAAGATCATCGACAAGCTTGAGGAGCCCTGCCTTGGTAAGCGAGCGACCCGGCGATGCGGAGAGCTGCTGCCGTTCGAGGAAGATCCTGCGAGCCTGGTCGTTCGGAATGAGAATCGCCATGGGCCGGAGACTAGAATGTCGCGACAAGGGATGCAATGTTCATGTTTAGTTCCACATTCCCCTCCCCCCTCTTCCGGTCTATAGAGCGTTGAACAGCGGGGTACCGGCTTTGGATATTCGTTTCGAGGCAGCAGAGGCGCGTCTGGATGGACGCATCGTTCTCCATCCATTGACCTTGTCGCTTGCGCAGCACCGCATCGGCATCATCGGTCTGAACGGATCGGGCAAGACGACGTTCGCGCGGATGATCAACGGTCTCGTGACACCTGCTGCGGGCCGCGTAACCGTCAACGGCTTCGACACCGTCGCTGAGGGGGATAAAGCGCGCGGCGTGGCCGGCTTCATCTTCCAGAATCCTCAGAACCAGATCATCCTGCCGATGCTCCGCGACGACATTGCACTCGGGCTCAAGCGGCAAAAGCTGACGAGGCAGGAATCCGATGCGGCCGTGGCGAAGATCCTTTTGCGGTTCGGCATCGCACACCTCGCCGACCGCAGAGCCCATGAACTCTCCGGCGGAGAACTGCAACTTGCGGCGCTGGCCTCCGTCCTGGTGACCCAACCGGATATCCTCATCATGGACGAACCCACAAACCAACTCGACCTGAAGAACCGGTGGGTGGTGGAGAAGGCGATACGGGAGCTCGATGAGGATGTGATCGTGATCAGCCACGATCTGTCGCTGATCGCCGATTTCGACCGGGTGTTGCTGTTTCACGAGGGGCGACTTGCTGCCGATGGACGGCCAGGGGATGTCATCGCCCGCTACCTGGAGATCGCCTCGTGAAGACGCTTTACGTGGGAGGCGATTCCCTGCTGCACAGGCTGCCGCCGCGCCTCAAGATCCTGGGGCTCACAGCGGCCAGCATCACGCTCTTCTTTCTCCACACGTTCCTTCCCCTTTCGCTCGCCCTGCTTGTCAGCGTCCTCATCTACGCTTCACTCCGTCTTGAGTGGCGGAATTCGCTTGCACGCCTGCGGCCGATCTTTCTCACGATCGCAATGGTTGCCTTCTTCATGCTCCTGGTCGGGACCCCGCAGGAAGCATTGGCCGTCCTCCTGCGGCTAACGAGCCTGATGCTGCTCGCCGCGGCGGTGACTGCGACGACAGGGATAGGTGACTTCATCGAGGTGATAAGCGCCACGGCAGCGCCCCTGGAAAGGTTCGGGATCATGAGGGCGTCGGATATCGGCCTTGCAGTCGGGCTGGTCATGCGGTTCGTCCCGGAGGTGATCGGGCGGTACCGCGCCATTGCCCAGGCACATCATGCACGCGGGCTGAAGCCTCGCCCCCTGACGCTCGCCATTCCGCTTATCATCCTTACGCTCAAGAATGCCGACGAAATTGCGGCTGCCATTGACGCAAGGGGTGTCCGAACGCCAAGATGACTTACCACATGATCGAGGATTTCACCCTATGGCCACACGGGATCTGGTACTTGCGGCGCTGTTCGCCGCCATCATCGTTGCGCTCGGACTGGTGCCGCCAATCACACTCGGCTTCATCCCGGTGCCGATTACCGCCCAGTCCCTCGGAGTGATGCTCGCCGGTGTTGTCTTGGGCGCGAAACGAGGGGCAGGAGCAGTGCTGCTCGTGCTCCTGCTGGCAGCGATCGGCCTGCCCGTGCTTTCGGGCGGCCGGGGCGGCCTTGCCGTCTTCGCCGCCCCCACGACGGGATATCTGATCGGCTGGGTCTTCGCAGCCCTCACGACCGGCTTTCTTGCACAGAGGCTGGTCAGTGCGGATCAGACCGGGCTCGTTCAGGGGGTCAACTTCTTTCTTGCCGCCCTGATCGGTGGAGTTGTCGTGCTCTACGCCTTTGGGGTCACCTATCTAGCGGTGATCACAGGAATGGGCTTCTCCAACGCCTTTGTCGGATCACTCGCCTTCATTCCGGGCGATTGCCTGAAAGCTCTTATCGCAGCGCTTGCCGGCCGCGCTGTGATGGCCGGGTACCCGCTTCTTCCGCGTCGGACCTGATCAATCCAGGAACTGATAGAACCAATCGCGCAGGTCCTCCGGAAGCGGGATCGGCACGCCTCTATCCGGGTCGTGCGCCGTCCATACGATTTCCGCTTCCGCCACGGGATGGTCCGCACGCATCATATGAACCATGAAACCGGCCGACTTCATCCCTATCTTGCTGACTCCCACGTGGGTATGGACGACATCACCAGCTCTCAATGGCATGTGATAGATGCATGTAATCTTGGTGACCTTGAAGATCGGATCGTTCTTCTGCGGTTTGCGCCGCTGCCAGAATTCCGTCAGCGCCTCCTCTGCGCGGACCACATAGGATGACCTGAACATCTCGCCATGCATGTCCACGTCTCGGTAGGGAACACGGAATTCGTGCGGTTTGATCGTGTCTCTTGCCACCATGCCCCCCCTGAGCGAACGTCTCATGTAAGACCATTATTCTTGGCGAAACAAGCGTAGCGCCGGCGCGATGTCGCTTGAAAAATGAAATCATCTGCGCCATGTCCGGGGTTGTCCGCCCGGACACTCACCTGAAGAGGCCGCTTCGATGACCACGCGCCTTTACGAACATGACGTCTTCCTTGAACATCGCACTCCACAAGGCCATCCCGAGCGCGCCGACCGGCTGCGCTCCCTGGCCATCGCGTTGCAGCACCCCAACTTCGAGAAGCTCCACCGCAAGCAAGCGCCCCAAGCGAACGAGGAAAGCGTATTGCTTGCGCATCCGGAGGAACACCTGCGCGCGGTGATGCGAGAGATTCCCGAAGACGATCAGGTCCGGCAGCTCGAAGCCGACACCTATGTAAGTCCGAGGAGCCTGCAGGCGGCGCTGACGGCTATCGGCGGCGCGATGACTGCCGTGGACGAGGTTATGTCCGGCGAGATCGACAATGCCTTCGTCGCGGGCCGCCCGCCCGGCCACCACGCCGAACGAAACAAGGTGATGGGCTTCTGTCTGTTCAACACTGCCGCGATCGCGGCCCGGCACGCGCAGCGCAGACACGATGTCGAGCGTGTCGCCATCGTCGACTGGGACGTGCATCACGGTAACGGGACGCAGGACATCTTCTGGAACGATCCATCCGTGCTGTTCTGCTCGACGCACCAGATGCCGCTATACCCCGGCACCGGCGCGCCGAACGAAACCGGCGTGAAGAACAACATCGTCAACGCGCCGCTGTCTCCGGACACGGGAAGCGAACACTTCCGTGACGCCTTCAAGAGCCGCGTCCTGCCGATGCTGGAGAACTTCCGCCCGGACTTCATTATCATTTCTGCCGGGTTCGACGCCCATCATCGTGACCCGCTGGCGCAGATCAACCTCGTCGGCGAGGACTTCGACTGGGCCACGGGCCGCCTGATGGAGGTCGCCGGCAGATACGCGAACAACCGGATCGTCAGCCTGCTCGAGGGCGGCTATGATCTGGAAGGACTGGCCGAATCGGCCGGCATGCATATCTGCAGACTGATGAGGGGATAACGAATGACCGAAGGTGCCGAAACGATCGATGTCACCGGCTACTCCTTCGAGAAGGCGGTTGCGGAGCTGGAAAGCATCGTTGCGCGACTGGAGCGCGGCGACGTGGGGC
>JAEYTV010000231.1 GCA_023433855.1 Pseudomonadota bacterium
GCCTTCTTCGGCGCCGCCTTCTTGGCCGGCTTGGCTTCGGCGGTTTCGGCCTCGTCGTCGGCCATCAGCTCTTCCTTCGACACCTTCTTGTCGGTGACGGAAACCTGGCCGAGCAGGTGGTCGATCACCTTCTCCTCGAAGAGCGGAGCGCGGATCGAGGTGATGGCGTTCGGGTTGTTGCGATAGAAGTCGAAGGCTTCCTGCTGCTGGTTGGCCGGGAAGCGGCGCACCGTCTCGAAGAGGGCGCGCTGGACTTCCTCGTCGGAGACCGTGACGCCGGCCTTCTCGCCGATCTCGGCAAGCACGAGACCGAGGCGCACGCGGCGCTCGGCGAGCTTCGTGTATTCCTCGCGGGCTTCCTCCTCGGTCGTGTCCTCGTCGGCGAAGGTGCGGCCGGCCATTTCGAGATCGCGATTCACCTGGCTCCAGATGTTGGTGAACTCGGCCTCGACGAGCTTGGAGGGCGCTTCGAACTTGTATTCGGAGTCGAGCTGGTCGAGCAGCTGCCGCTTGACCTTCTGGCGCGTCATCTGGCCGAACTGGTTCTCGATCTGGCCTTTGACGATCTCGCGCAGGCGGTCGAGCGATTCCAGGCCGAGCGACTTGGCGGTCTCGTCATTGATTTCGAGCGGACCGGGCTTCGACACTTCCTGGACGGTGACGTCGAAGGTCGCTTCCTTGCCGGCGAGGTGCGGCGCGCTGTAGTTTTCCGGGAAGGTGACGGTGATCTGCTTCTCGTCGCCAGCCTTGGCGCCGATCAGCTGATCCTCGAAGCCGGGAATGAACTCCTTCGAACCCAGCACCAGCGGCTGGCCGTTGCCGGCGCCGCCGTCGAACGCCACGCCGTCGATCTTGCCGACATAGTCGATGGTGACGCGGTCGCCGTCCTCGGCCTTGCCGTCTTTCGTCTCGTAGCTGCGCGCCGATTCGGCGACGCGCTTGACCTGGTCCTCGATCTCGCTGTCCGGCACGTCATAGACCGGGCGCTCCACCTTGATGGCCGTGAAATCCTTGATATCGAAGGTCGGGATGACCTCGTATGCCAGCTGGAATTCGAAATCAGCACCGCCGGCGAGGATTTTTTCGGCTTCCTTCTCGTCCTCGGTCATGGTGACCTCGGGCTGCATGGCGGCCTTCTCGCCGCGATCGGCGATGATGTGGCGGGTCTGGTTGGACAGTATGTCGTTGACGATCTCGGCCATGAACGACTTGCCGTACATCTTGCGCAGGTGCTGGACGGGCACCTTGCCGGGCCGGAAGCCGTTGATGCGGGCCTTGCCCTTGGCGTCGTTCAGCCGCTCAAGCAGCTTGGCCTCCATGTCGCCGGCCGGGACAGTGACCTTGATCTCACGCTTCAGGCCGGAATTCAGCGTCTCGGTAACCTGCATAGTCAAAACCTTCGTTCCAGAAAGGGCATCTGCACGGCCTTGCCGTCAGCCTGCCGGAAATTCGTGCCGGAGTGGCTAGTGGTGTGCGGGTTCTGCGTGCTCGTCCCGGCGGCCGCGGCCAATGGGGATTTTGTTCGCTCGAAACGCGCGGTAGTCCAGGTAAGTCTTTGTTCTTCCTATCCCTTACCAAACCTACCAATGGCGGTTCGTTCTCTCCCGTCACAATTGCCACGCCTTTTGTCATACGCGAGGCCAATTTTCAACACTTCTTCGCGGCCGCGTAAGGAACCTGCTTTCCGCCCGGAGATTGACAGAATGATGGCTCTCATGGGATTGGCGGGCCGTTGCGGATGTGGCGGAATTGGTAGACGCCCTGGATTTAGGTTCCAGTGCCGAAAGGCGTGGGGGTTCGAGTCCCTTCATCCGCACCATCTCAGCTGACGCCTGGTGATTGGGCGGTAAATCCCACCTAAG
Source organism: Pseudomonadota bacterium (assembly GCA_023433855.1). Taxonomy (GTDB): domain Bacteria; phylum Pseudomonadota; class Alphaproteobacteria; order Rhizobiales; family Rhizobiaceae; genus Neorhizobium. The sequence continues at coordinate 1,863 of JAEYTV010000231.1, forward strand.
GCTGCGGTGTCCCATTCGGGGACAGATTTCCAGGCATCGAAATTGCTCAGTGATATTTGCCGGCTGTCAGCCGGTAACCGTCCGCGTCATGGGCGTCGCTCGCTGGGACAAGTTTTTGGGGTTCTTGCCCAGCGAGTTCGATACTCCCGCGCGGCCGGCACCCCGGCTGCATCGGTGCATGAGCACTAGGTGCGCTGTTTTGCGCCGGGCTTTCGCTACACCTTGGTCCGTCCCTGCGATATCCTTGCCGCGCCGAGGAGCAGGAAACGATGCCATGATCGTCAAGGAACTCACCGAGCACGAATGCACCAACGTCCTCACAGGGGCCAAGCTGGGGCATCTGGCCTGCGCCAGGGACAACCGGCCCTACGTGGTGCCGATCACCTTCGCCTTCGCCGACAATTACATCTACAGCTTTTCGCTGATCGGCCAGAAGATCGAGTGGATGCGGCAGAATCCTGATGTCTGCCTGCAGGTCGACGACTTCGAGGAAAGCCGCGGCTGGAAAAGCGTGGTGGTATATGGTGTCTTCGAAGAATTGCCGGATCGCATAGGGTCGAAGCGCGAGCGCGACCATGCGTGGTCGCTGCTCAGCAAACATGCCAACTGGTGGGAGCCGGGTGGGCTGAAACCGGTGACGGCGGCGCCGGCTTCGTCGCATCTGTTCTATCGAATACGCATCGAGCGGTTGACCGGCCGGCAAGCCGTCGAGGAATAAAATCTCTCGACGACGCTTTTGCCCACACGGCCTTTGAGCATCAAAGGTTCCTCGTGGGAACCCGAGACGGCAGGCGGGCGTTTTCAGGTGGCATCCATCGGAACGTTGGAGAACCGCCATGGGATACCATCGCTTCAACCAGGAGGACTTGGCCGAGGCCGTCCGCACGAGCGTGCTTCCCCAGAATGCGGGATTGCTGCTCTCCACCTCGAAAGCCGTAGAAGAACTGAGGATACTGACCGGCGATTTCGTCACCTCCGACGAGGAGATGGCCGACGAGATTTCCAGGGTCGCGGTCAGGATGGGATGCGCAATCGTGTTCGATGAGCAATCGGGAGCCGATACGCTGGCGCTCTAGGGCGTCCGGTCGCGTGCGGAAGTCCAGGCTTCCCGCGGCGGGCTTCAGTCGATCGGACAGAAAAAAGCCCCGCAGGGTGCGATGACTGCGGGGCAGTCTTGGGAGGCGACCAGAATCACTCGGCCGCAATGCATCCTACCATTTTCGGCATGGTTTGCCCTGGGGAAGCAGAGCGAATTGTGAAATCGCGCGGGAGCACAAGGCTTGCGGCCCCGGTTTGCTCCATGATCGGTAGACCGAGAAGCGAGAAGGGGGTTTTGCAACGGTTGCCGGCGGATCGTCGCGGTCAGATCAGCGGAACGCTGGCCTGCTCGTTTCGCTCCGGATCGATCGCTCCGGCAAATTCGATGGCGCTTTCAAGCTCGCCGGGCTCGAAGGTGCGAACCTGGACTTGCGGAAGAAGCTTTCCGACGATCTCCGCCGCCGACTTCACGAAGCCGCCGGAAGCGAGAACCGCAACCCTGGGGAATCTGTGCCAGTCGCCGAGATATTTCAGCTCCGCGGCAATGTCCTTCATCACCGCGCCCACCGTCATCCCTTCCAACTCCTCGACGTTGGAGACGAGGCCGATCCTGTCGTAGCGAGCAAGCTTTTCCTGAATTTGCCGGTCGAACCTTTCGATGTCGGTCTTCTGCAGCGTGCCTCGCGCGTCGAAGACAAGCACGTGATCTGGGATCTGCATGGCGAACCTCCTTTGCCTCAAAACAGGTGACAGCAGGATTGGTTTCATC
>JAEYTV010000235.1 GCA_023433855.1 Pseudomonadota bacterium
GGTATACACGAAGCGCTCGGTTCCGTCAGCCGGCGCCCAGGCCTCCTCCTCCTGTTGGCTACCCGCAGCAGGGCCTGCCAGCGCGGCATCGTGGCTGTGCCCGGCTTCGGGTGCTGCGTTTTCATAAGTTTCCGCCTGCAGGATGAGCGGCACGGTGGTGAAGTGCTGCATCACGGTCATAAGCAGACCGGACAACAGGCCGGCGACCACCGCCGTGAGGACGATGTTACGAAAGAGCGACATTCGGGTTTCCTTCTCTGGAGCCGGCTAACTCAATGGCAGGGGAAGGCCAGCGAGTGACGCGTGTCGTGCGCCGCGTTGTGCACCACGTCCAGATGGGAAAAACCTACAAAACCGACAATGAACAGACCGAGCACGGCCGTCATGCTGAGGGGAATGATCTTCGAAGCAGAAAAGCTGACTGCGCTCGCAGCAGATCCCGTAACCATGGTCTCGTCCTTTCGCCCTCCACCCGAGGGCCGTTCACGTGTTGCCTCGCCTTTGGCAGGTCTCCTGGCTCGCGGATCGGGCGCCTTTTGCCCGCCTTCCCGGATCGCTCCAGTGGCTTGACGGCTGGACGCCGTCCTGGGCAAAGACTTTCCGCTTACAGTTGCGGGGGCAGCCGCGGGTTTGACGACAAATTCCGTCTCACCGCATTCCCTCTCAACCCTTTCGGGCACCATAGGCTGCGTCACTATAGACAATTTCGGTCGACGGGCAATCGCCTTTGCGACATTGACAGGACTGTGCGACCGGGCTTACTTGAATAGAAACGGTCCTTTTCCGGCAACGGGGAGGGCTAAGAGAGAATGCGGTGCGGGCCGGTTTTCAAGCCCAATGCCGCGGCTGCCCCCGCAACTGTAGGCGGCGAGCCATCTGCCGAAGGGCCACTGGAGCGATCCGGGAAGGCAGGCAAATGGCGGCGACCCGCGAGCCAGGAGACCTGCCGTTCAACAGAAACTTCGCCGGGCGGGGTGCTCCGGAGGAAGCCGTTCATTCATCGCAGATGGGTTTTTCCACCTGCTTGGCGCCCCGATCATAACCTCTGCGGTAGCGCGGCCAGACGATGAGTGACGCCAAGAACACCACCCCGGACAATGTCGATGTGACGATTTTCGTCTGCACCAACTGCCGTGACGAGGCGGATGGCGATAATCGACCCGGCATCGGGATGATCGCCGCCTTGCGGCAGGCCGCGGCCGGAAAACCGCTCGCCGTCAAGCCCGTCACCTGCCTTGCCAATTGCGAAAAGAGCCCGAGTGCCGCCTTCAACCATCGGTCCGGCTGGTCCTATGTCTTCGGTCATCTGTCGCTCGAAAATGTCGACGACATCGTCGCAGGCGCGATGATGCTGGCTTCCGACGAGCGCGGTTTCCTTCCCCTTCGCGGCCGCCCGGCCTGCCTGCGCGGTAAGGGCATGACGGCCAGGATCCCCCCCTTCCATCATCACGAGGACATGCCTTCATGAGCGTCAATTTTGATCGCGTCCCCTGCACCGTCGGCACCGGCTTTCTCGGGGCCGGCAAGACCACGCTGATCCGCAACCTGATCGAAAAGCTGGATGGCAAGAGGCTCGCGATCATCGTCAACGAATTCGGCGATGTCGGCATCGACGGCGAGGTGCTGAAGGGCTGCGGCATCGAGAGCTGCCCAGACGACAACATCATCGAACTCGCCAACGGCTGCATCTGCTGCACGGTGGCCGACGACTTCGTGCCGGCGATCGACCAGATCCTGGCACGCGAACCACGCGTCGACCATATCCTCATCGAGACCTCCGGGCTTGCCCTGCCAAAGCCACTCGTGCAGGCGTTCCAGTGGCCGGACGTGAAGGCCCGCGTCACGGTGGACGGCGTCGTGGCCGTGGTCGATGGCGTCGCATTGGCCGAAGGTCGGGTGGCCGACGACCATGAGGCGCTGGAAGCGCAGCGCCAGGCGGACGGCTCGATCGACCATGACGACCCGGTCGAGGAAGTGTTCGAGGACCAGATCGCCTGCGCCGACATGATCGTGCTCACCAAGACCGACCTTCTCGACCAGGCTTCCCTTGCGGCAGCCAAAGGCCGCGTACAGGCGCACCTGCCGAGAGCGGTCAAGATTGTGCCGGCCGCCCATGGTGCGGTCGATCCGGCAGTGCTGATCGGTCTCGGCCTTGCCGTCGAGGACGATATCGCGAACCGCAAGACTCATCACGACGACGAACTGGACCATGACCACGACGATTTCGACAGCTTTGTCGTCGATCTGCCCGCGGTCTCCGATGCGGAGGCGCTGGCTGCCCGCATCTCCGCCACCGCGGAAGCGCAGAACGTATTGCGCATAAAAGGCTTCGTGGAAGTCGCGAACAAGCCGATGCGCCTGCAGGTCCAGGCGGTAGGATCGCGGGTGAACCATTATTTCGACCGCGCCTGGAACGCGACCGAAAAGCGCCAGAGCCGTCTGGTTGTGATCGGCGAAAAGGGCATTGACCGCGCCGCGATCGAGAAGATGCTGGCGGCATAAGACAGCACCGGGAGAAGGATGCACATACTCGCCACCACCTCGTCGTCGCTCGACGACCTGATCGAACCGGTCGACCTCAACCAGTCGCCCGCCGACGTGGTGGTGCTGTCCTTTTCCGGCAGCGACCTGAACGGCGTGGCGACCGCGTGGGATGCTGTAGAGGAAGCGGATGCCTGCCACGCCAATGAGAAAGTGTCCGTAGTCCTCACCAATCTATCCGACCTCCGCCACCCGATGTCGGTAGACCTGTGGCTGGAGAAAACGGCGTCCCAGGCGAAGGTGGTCCTCGTCCGCATTCTCGGCGGTTATGATCGCTGGGTATACGGTGTGGAAGAACTTGCGCGGCTGGCACGGCGCAGGAAGATTGCCCTGGCGCTTCTGCCCGGAGAGTGCAGCATTCGAGACGATCGCCTCGCTGCCGCCTCGACCGTTTCGCGAGACGTGCTTGCCTACGTTCTTGCCTGTTTTCGCGAAGGCGGGCCTGACAACATGCGGCTACTTGCCGTACGGCTACGCGCGCTGGCCCGCGGCTACGCGGGAGCCCTTCCGCAGCCTGGCGCCATGCCGAAGGCCGGCTTCTACAAGCCGGGCCGCGGGATCGTCGACGCGGCGGATCTGCTGGCGGATTTCCCGGCGGATGCTCCGCGTCTGCCGATCCTGTTCTACCGCTCCATGCTGCTTGCCAATGACGCGGCACCCATCGATGCGCTGTTTGGGGCGGTGGCAGCCCGGGGTCTGGCCCCGCTGCCAATTTTCGTCAGCGGCCTCAAGGATGCCGATGCTATCGCCTTCGTCGAAAAGGCCGCCGGCGATCTGCAGGTGGCGGCGATCATCTCCACGACAGCCTTTGCCAGCGGCATGGACGAGGAAGGACGAACGGTCTTCGATCGCACCGGCCTTCCGGTTTTCCAGGTCGTCGTCGCCACCACCCGGCGTGAAGGCTGGGCAGAAGGACGGCGTGGGCTGAACCCGTCCGATCTCGCCATGCATGTCGTCCTGCCGGAACTCGACGGCCGCATACTCGCCGGCGCGATCTCCTTCAAGGCAGGAGAAACC
>JAEYTV010000286.1 GCA_023433855.1 Pseudomonadota bacterium
GCCCAGGACTATGGCGTGTCGGTGCGCATCGTGCAGGAAACGGTGACCGCCAACGAAGCGCGCAAGCGTCGGATGGCCTTGAAGGTGGTGGACGCACTGGACGGCGATGTGCAAGGCCGGACGATCGCGGTGCTGGGTCTGACCTTCAAACCCGATACCGACGACATGCGCGATGCGCCTTCGGTTCCGCTGATCGAAACATTACAGCGTTTCGGCGCCAACATCCGCGCCCATGATCCGGTCGGCATGGAAAATGCCAGCCGCATCCTTTCCGACGTCGAATTCTGTGACGACGCCTATGAATGCGCGCGCGGCGCCGATGCCGTGGTCGTCATCACGGAATGGGACAGCATTCGCAAAATCGATCTTGCGCGCCTGAAGAAGACCATGCGCCAGGCAGTCCTGATCGATCTAAGGAACGCCTTTGCGCCGGGCGTCGCCGAGGGTCTGGGTTTCCGCGTTTCCGCGATTGGGCGCTCCGCACCCCGACAGGACATCGTCATCACTGCGGCTTCCCCGCATACGGCGCCGCTTCCAACGTCGGCAACAGGTCACACTCATCCCGAGAGCCTAGGAGGTTCCGTTGTCAATACTTGAGCTTGATATGTCCCGCTTCCAACGTCGCGCCGGGATTCTTGGCACCGCCACGCTCATCGCGCTTGCTGGGTCGGCCTACAACACTTCAGCGCAGGAAACCGCGTTGCCTGCGGCAGCGCGCATCATGACGCCTGGCGAAATCCACGATCTCTACCGGGACAAGAGTTGGCAGTGGAAAAGTGGGGCCGGCTACATGGTCGATGCGGGCCGGCGGTTCAGCGCATGGGTCGACGACGAAAACGGCAAGTACTGGGCTGAAGGTCGCTGGACCATCAGTACGACAGGCCGGATGTGCTTCAATGCGACATGGCATTCGACCGATGGGGCATTTCCGGCGAAGACCTGTTTCTCGCATCGCATCGATGACGGGACGATCTATCAAAAACGCGAGCCCGACGGGGACTGGTATGTCTTCCGCCATGCCGAGCCTCGCGGCGACGACGAGGCCAGCAAGCTCGCCCATGCCGACCTGGTATCGGCACAGATCGCAACTGTGAAGCCTGCACTCGGTTCCAATTAGTTCTCTGAACAGTAGAAAGGAGGAGGCTGTGACCAGTCTCTTGAAACTAACCTTGATTTTATTTGGCGGCGTGCTCATCTCGGGCGGCGTCTATGCTGCGAGCGGCGTCTCCGGCGCCAGTGTGGACAGTCGCAATCAGTTTCACGACAAGCGGCCCGTCATCACGGCACAATCAGTTACGCCCGGCGCTTACGATCCGCACGGGGATTATGCCAACGATGCCAATTCCAAGATCGAGCATCTTTTCCTTCCATGGGAAGATGTCGATCTGGAAACCCTGAGCCTCGCGGACGACTATGCTCGTCAGCGTGGCCGGTCGCTGTTGATCACCGTCGAACCATGGTCATGGGCGCGTGACTGGCGTGTCAGCCCGGAGAATCTGCTGAGCGGAATCCTGGCCGGCGACTACGACGCCAACATGTCTGCTGTCTGCTCTGCGGCAGCACGATTGAAGAGCCCGGTCACCATCCGCTGGGCGCAGGAAATGGAAGACAATGACGGGCAATTCACCTGGGCCTTCTGGAATGCGGAAGGCTATGTAAAGGCCTACAGACATGTCGTCGATGTCTGCCGGAAGCACCTGCCGTCGGCCGAATACATGTGGTCGCCGAAAGGGGAAGAGGGCCTGGAAGCCTTCTATCCCGGTGACGAATACGTCGATGTGATCGGCCTCTCTGTCTTCGGCTACCAGCCCTATGACAAGCTGGAAGTCGGCCGCGACACGACATTCGTCGAGCGCACGAAGCCGGGCTACGATCGCGTGGCGGGTTTCGGCAAGCCGATCGCCATAGCCGAGCTCGGCTATGAAGGCGACGACAACTACGTGCGGAATTGGGCGGCAGAAGCCAACAAGCCTCATGCCGAATTCCCGGCGATGACCGCGGTCGTCTACTTCAACGATCTGGAAGTCTATCCATGGCCGAGAGACGTCGGTCGGCCCGATTGGCGCGTGGCGAACCATCCGCTCGATTGATTGGAGAACCTCACAGAGCGGTTTGGCTTTTCACGCGCTGTACCGCTCATTCCCGTAGTTCATGCGATGCCAGCGCACCAACCTACGAAATCGCCGGCCATCGCCTTATTGGACAGGTAACAAAATGTACTCTTTCAGTTCCACTATCGTAACTGCAGCGCTGACCGCGCTCCTGCTGGTGACTGGCAATGCCAGCGCCGCGCCGAAGTCGCCGGCCGACAACACCGCCAAACTCGCAGCCGCGGCGGCTCCCATGACAGCGGATGCGGTTGAACGGCTCTATGCCGGCCGCACATGGCTATGGGAAAAGAACGGCGCCGGATTTTTCTCCGTCAACGGGAACGGCCGGAAGCGCTTCGTAGCGCGGACACGCACCGGATATGGCGAAGGCGATTGGTATGTGACCAGCGGGGGAAAACTCTGCATGCGTGCCCGTTGGGCTGCCAAGAACGACCGTGGCAGCGGCGTCATCACGTGCTTCCTGCATCGCGAGAGGGATGGCGTCGTCTACCAAAACCCCAGCCTGGGTGGCCAGTGGTATGTTTTCCGCAACAATCCGGTCGGAAAAAACGACGAGGCGCGCAAACTGGTCAAAGGTGATCGGGTGACCAAGGAACTGTAGCAGCCCAAGATTCCCGTCAATGTGGAACATGGCCGCGCCGTCCGGCGCGGCCATGTAGCTGTCAGGTATCAAACGTTCGGCTGCTTGAAGCTTCGCACGTAGCAGCGCGATTTCTGACCGAAACCGCTCGGCGTGCAGACATAGGGATTGCTTCGCAGATACTGCGAGAGCGTCACCTTGCGCACCTTCAAGGGCTTCTTGTTGTAGTGCACCGTGTTGTTGACGCGGTATTTGACGAGGTAGACAGTCCGCGTCTCTTCCTTTGATCTGCGAACTTCTCCTGCTTGCGCATTTGTGCCAAGCACCAGGGAAACAGCAAGTCCGATCGCGGCCGGCGCCACCCATTTCAGACCGCCCCGATGTGCAGTAGTAAGTTTCATATTGCCGCCTCCAAGCTTTTGTTCTTGAGGGCATTTTCGCGCACCGCTCATAAAATTCCGGTCGAATTATACTGAAAATTTTCGGCAAATTGATCGTTCAGTGCCAAGATGGTTCGAAACGGAACCCTATCGCCTGGGGCGCATTGTTGCTCATGGAACATCTGCCGCCACAAGACCCATCCGGGGCGCAGGACCATCCCCCGAAGATCGTGATCCGCTCCTGGTACTTGGCACGCGCACTGGGGGTGACCACAAGGCCACCCGAAAGCGGCGTGGAATATTTCGACGTCACGGTCGAAGGAGGGCCGCCGCTGTTCTGGACGGTGATCGGCAACCCCGAGGTGGCCGCCTGAACGGCGGGATGAGCCAATCCGCTCGGGCGCGTTGTTGGCTGACCGCTACTCGGCTTCTCCCGTCCCCAAGGCTCCCGGCGGCGACAGGCCGGCGAGCAGCCGGACCAGCGCCGACTGCCTCGACACGCCGGTCTTGGAGAAGATCGCCCGCAGATGGGTGCGCACCGTCTCGCGCGACACGCCAAGCCGCCGGGCCGCGTCGTCGATAGACGCGCCTTCGCCGAGCGCAATGGCGACGCGCGCCTCGGCGGGCGTGAAGTCGAACAGCGCCTGGACGAGACCGGCCGGCGCGACCGCCATGCCGGCGAGCGGCATGATCACCAGCACCGAGTGCATGCCGCCAAACACGTCGCGCGCCCGTCCCTTGACGGGAAGGAGATGCGCAACACTGGCCGGCCTGCCATCCGCGCCGGCGACCGGGAAGGATTGCGGAAAACCACCTTTTCCATGATTCCACAGCGCATCGATGCCCGCCTGCAGCAACCGGTCCGCCCTTGGGTCGGTGAAACGCAGACGCGCCGACGCGTCCTGGAGGATGGCCGGAATCATCGGCTCGAGAAGCCGGTTTCCCGCCAGAAGCTGCCCGCGGCCGCCAAGCAGGGCGGCCGGCAGTCCGAGGCTCTCCAGCGTCGCGGCCGCGGTCCTAGCCCGTTCGAGCGCGAGGCGCGCGCTTAGCATGGCCGCACGGGCGAGATGCGGCCGCAACCCGTCGAGCAGATCGACATAATGCCGTTCGACAGGTCCACGGTCGAACCGCCGCTCGATGGTGATCGACACGGTGTCGCCGGTCGGAAGCGCAATATGGGTGCCGGTGCTCCAGCCTATGCCGGAGGGGATCAGGAAGTCCTGATAGAACGGATCCTCCTCGATCTCCTTCATCGAGAACACATCCAGATCGGTGATGAAGCCCGGATGCGCGAAGGCCTCCGCCCGGCTGGCGCGTTTGTTCACCTCGACCCAGCCGTCTTCCATGAAAGTGCGCATCAGGGGAATGAGCGCCGGCGAAGCAACCCAGGGGGCAGCGCCTCCGCTCACCGTGAACAGGCCGGCGCCCAAGGCGTCGACCATGCCGGCAAGCTTTTCGAGCAGCGCCGGCCACATCTCCGGGATGAGCGACGCTTCATAAATGTCTGCGACGAAGTCTTCACCCGGCCCCATCGGGTTCTCCCTCCCTCAATGCAGGGTAGCAGGCGCCAAGCCGGTTTCAAGCCGTCACTATGTGTCACGAAGTATCTGTAGGAAAATATACGGCTAACTAACCCTTTCGGGTGATGCGGCCGAATACAACTTAAGCAAGATATGGGTCACCCAACTGTTCGAG
>JAEYTV010000338.1 GCA_023433855.1 Pseudomonadota bacterium
GACGTCGATGGCGCTCCGGTCATCCTGGTCTCGGCGCTTTCCAGCCATACCAGGGGACTTGCGGCCGATCCCCGTTGCTCCCTGCTCGCCGGGGAACCCGGCAAAGGCGATCCTCTTGCCCACCCTCGCATCACCGTTCAGGCCGTCGCCGAAGGTGTGGCGCGGGGCAGCGCCGAGCATGATCGTATCCGCAGCCGTTTCCTGCAGCGGCATTCGAAAGCGGCCTTGTACGTGGATTTCCCCGACTTCCGCTTTTTCCGGCTCGTACCCCTCGGCGGATCGCTTAATGGCGGTTTTGGCCAGGCCTATGCGCTCACCGGAAGCGATCTGCTGATCGCGGAGCCGGGAACCACGCCAGAATGGCTCGCCCTGCCGGAGCAACTGAATGGCCGGCCGGGCGCAGCAACCGCCTTCACGGCCGGGCACAAAGGCAGGAACGGCGGGAACTGGCGCGTCTGCGGCGTCGATCGCGCTGGCCTGGATCTTGTCTGCGGGGACCTCCTGATCCGGCACGAATTTAACCACCTGATGGACTCCCCGGACGCAGTACTTGATTATATTTCTGCCGCGGCTAAAGTAGTTTAGTTCCGAGGCCTAATTTTTGGATATACAATACCTTTTGCGGGGTTGTTATTTTCGTATTGGACGGGCTTAAATTTGGGTGGGGGGCCGCCTGTAAGGATGAGGGGAATTTTGATTGATGGATAGGATGGAACTTTCTGAGCATTCGGCAGCTGCAGCAGGGTTGTTGTCTGCAATGGCAAACCCAAAGCGTTTGATGATCCTTTGCTGCCTGGTCAAAGGCGAGGTGGCGGTTGGAGCGCTCGCGTCGCAGGTCGGGCTCAGCCAGTCCGCGCTCTCCCAGCACCTTTCCAAGCTGCGCGCCCAGAAGCTTGTGAGAACCCGCCGCGACGCACAGACGATCTATTACTCCAGCACCTCCGAATCGGTCATCAAGGTTCTTGAGACCTTGGAAGAGATCTATTGCAGTCCGGCACGGAAGACCTCCGCTGCGGCGTGAGATCGATAGCGCCGGCTGGTGGCTGGCGGCTGAAGCCATCTTCAACACCTGATTGGATTGTACCAGAACCCGGCTCCGGCACTGATGGCCGAAGTCCGGGTATCGCTGTGTGGGGTACCCCGCGGTCTCTCGTTTCTGGCCCGGAAGGCGGTTGACGGGCCGCCTCCCCCTGATAACTTGACCTTGCAGTCAAAACTCGGCGCAGCGCCGCCGAGCGGGGAATGGCCGCCCGAGCAGTTCGAACGGCCATGGAGAGCATCATGTCCAATCGTCTTAATACCACGCCCAACGATCTGCGGGCGTTCTGGATGCCGTTCACGGCAAACCGCCAATTCAAGCAGGAACCGCGCCTTTTCGTCGGTGCGAAGGATATGCATTACACGACGCATGACGGGCGCCAGGTGCTCGATGCGACAGCGGGCCTGTGGTGCGTCAATGCGGGGCACTGCCGGCCGAAGATCACCGAGGCGATCCGCGAGCAGGCGGGTGAACTGGACTATGCGCCCGCTTTCCAGCTTGGACATCCCAAGGCTTTCGAGCTTGCGAACCGTCTGGTCGATATCGCCCCAGAAGGCATGAACCACGTCCTCTATACCAACTCCGGCTCCGAATCGGTTGAGACGGCTCTGAAGGTGGCGCTTGCCTATCATCGCGCCAAGGGCAACGGATCGCGCTTCCGGCTGATCGGTCGCGAGCGCGGTTACCATGGCGTCAATTTCGGCGGCATCTCTGTCGGCGGCATCGTTGCCAACCGCAAGATGTTCGGGACGCTTCTCACCGGCGTCGACCACATGCCGCACACCCACATTCCCGCCAAGAACGCCTTCACGAGAGGCCAGCCGGAGCATGGCGGCGATCTTGCGAGCGAACTGGAGCGCATCGTCACGCTGCATGACGCCTCGACTATCGCAGCGGTGATCGTGGAGCCCGTTGCCGGATCGACCGGCGTGCTGATCCCGCCCAAGGGCTATCTGCAGAAGCTGCGCGAGATCTGCACCAGGCACGGCATCCTGTTGATCTTCGACGAAGTCATCACCGGCTTTGGCCGTCTCGGAGCCCCGTTCGCCGCCCAGTACTTCGATGTGAAGCCCGATATCATCACCACGGCGAAGGGCCTGACCAACGGCGTCATCCCGATGGGCGCGGTCTTCGTCACCTCCGAGATCCATGACGCGTTCATGAACGGACCGGAGCATATGATCGAGTTCATGCATGGCTACACCTATTCCGGCAACCCGATCGCCTCGGCGGCAGGCCTGGCAACGCTCGAGACCTACAAGGAAGAAGGCCTCTTCGACCGCGCCCGGGAGATCTCCCCCTATTGGGAGGAAGGCCTGCATTCGCTGAAGGATCTGCCGAACGTCACCGACATCCGCAATCTCGGCCTGATCGGCGCAATCGAACTCGATCCAATCGCCGGGGAACCAACCAAGCGTGCCTTCACCGCCTTCCTGAAAGCCTACGAAAATGGCCTGCTGATCCGCACCACGGGGGACATCATCGCCATGTCGCCGCCGCTGATCGTCGAAAAGCACCATATCGACGAGATCTTCGGCAAGCTGCGGGAGATCCTGAAGAGCAACGTCTGACCGTCGCTCCGATTTCCGGCATAGCAAAAGGCGGGGGTTCCAGCCTCCGCCTTTTGCATTCGGAGTCTGCGGCGAAACACTCCTCATCGTCCGCAATTGCGGGCCGAGCGAACCGGAACGGATAAAAACTCAGGTCGATCCGTTATCTTCTTGCGTGGCCCATTCCAAATTCCTAGAGAAGATGCTGTCGGTCGCCGCAAGCCAAACGTGGCGCGGCGCCGCATCGACCGCATCGCCTTTCGGGCTTGGCATGAGGCCCGTCGGTCGGCAACCGGAAGGTGCGAGATGCGGCGTGACTGGGCACGTCGTGCCCCACCCAAGGAGAGAAACATGAATCTCAAGATGCTTCTGGGCGCAACCGCCCTTGCCTCCCTCACCTTTGCCCCGCTGGCGCAGGCGGAGATTGTCATCGGGCTGATCGCGCCGCTCACCGGCCCCGTTGCGGCCTACGGCACTCAGGTGAAGAACGGCGCCGAAGTGGCCATAGATCAGATCAACAAGAACGGCGGCATCCTGGGCGAACAGGTCGTGCTCAAGACGGCAGACGACGCCGGCGAGCCGAAGCAGGGCGTGTCCGCCGCCAACCAGTTGGTCGGCGAAGGCGTGCGCTTTGTGGTCGGGCCCGTCACCTCGGGCGTCGCCATCCCTGCCTCAGACGTCCTTGCCGAAAACGGTGTCCTGATGGTGACACCAACCGCAACCGCGCCGGATCTCACCACGCGCGGGCTCAACAATGTGCTGCGCACCTGCGGCCGGGACGACCAGCAGGCGGAAGTCGCCGCACGGTACGTGCTCGACAAATTCAAGGACAAGAAGGTCGCCATCATCAACGACAAGGGCCAGTACGGAAAGGGTCTGGCCGACGCGTTCAAGGCGACCCTCAACGCGGGCGGGGTCAACGAGGTGATCAACGACGCCGTCACACCCGGGGAGAAGGACTTCAGCGCCCTCACCACGCGCCTGAAATCGGAGAATGTCGAAGTCATCTATTTCGGCGGCTACCACCCCGAAGGAGGCCTTCTGTCCCGACAGCTCGCCGACGCGGGCCTCAAGGCGACAATCATCGGTGGTGACGGGCTGTCGAACAGCGAATACTGGAACATCGCAACGGACCAGGCTGCCGGCACCGTATTCACCAATGCCACCGACGCGACCAAGAACCCGGACTCCAAGGCAGCTGCCGATGCGCTCGCAGCCAAGAACATACCGGCCGAAGCCTTCACGCTGAATGCCTATGCGGCTGTCGAGGTGATCAAGGCCGGCATAGAGAAGGCCGGAACCGCCGAGGATACCGAAGCGGTGGCGGCCGCGCTGAAGGACGGACAGCCGATCAAGACTGCCATCGGCGAAGTCACCTACGGGGAGACCGGCGACCTCACCTCCCAGAGCTTCTCGCTCTTCAAGTGGGAAGACGGCAAGATCGTCCCAGCCGAATAGCCTGGTACCACCGGATTCGTTGAAAGATGAGCGGGCGCCTCCGGGCGCCCGTTTGCTTTTTGCCTTCTGCAGGCGGCCTTACTCCAGATGCACTGCCAGCGTCCGCTTGAGCGTCTTCAGGACGACGCTCGTCGTGAATTTCCGGACATTGGGATTGAGTTCCATCATCCGATCGGCCAGCGCATCAAAATGCTCCACCGAGCGGACCAGAATGACCAGCGTGAAGTCGCCGCGTCCGGATGTGTTCCACGCCTCCTGCACTTCCGGTGTCTCCGAGATCCAGCGGAGGAACGATTGCATGAGTTCCGGCCGGTCGCGCTCCAGTTCCACCTCGACCAGCAACGACACGGCCGCCCCCAACTTCTTCGGGTCGACGATCGATACGTCACGGAGGATCACCTTGTCCTTGCGAAGCTTCTGCAGGCGTCGTTGTGCCGAGGACGGAGAAAGGCCGACACGTTCGGCAAGCTCGTTCAGGGTAATGGTGGCGTCCTGCTGCATCAGTACAAGGATCTGACGGTCGGCTTTGGTAAGCACCATGAGGAGAAAACCCGTTGACGGTTCAATATCCGGCAAAAACTCCCGCTCGCGCAACCCATGTCGGGTACATCTCCGGATTTATCTTGGCAGACTACCTTCATGACACAGAATCAACCACTCCCTTCCGCAGACGGCATCCTTGCCGCTTCCGCAAGCATCGATCCGGTTTTCATCAACAGCCCGCTGATTGAACAGCAGACGGCTAACGCAGCACTCGGTGTTCGGCTGTTCGCCAAGATCGAGACCCTCAACCCGATCCGATCCTTCAAGGGACGCGGGACCGACTGGTGGATGCGGAACCAGCCCGCCGGCGATCACCCGATCATTTCTGCGTCGGCCGGTAATTTCGGCCAGGGTCTTGCCTATGCCGGTCGCAGCCATGGCCGTCGGGCGGTCATCTTTGCCGCCACGACGGCGAATCCCGGCAAGGTCGAGGCGATGCGGCGCTTCGGCGCGGAAGTTCGCCTCGAAGGTGCCGACTTCGACGCCGCCAAGGCTGCGGCCCGTACCTATGCCGAGGCGAACGGCTGCCCCTTCGTGGAGGACGGTGCGCTGAAGGAGATCGCCGAGGGCGCGGGCACGATTGCGCTGGAGATCACCGAGCAACTATCGCGCCCGGCCGTTGCGCTGGACGCGATCGTCGTGCCGCTCGGCAACGGCGCACTGCTGACGGGCGTTGGCGCCTGGATCCGTGCCAAGGCGCCCGGCTGCAGGGTGATCGGCGTCGTCGCTTCGAACGCGCCCGCCATGAAGCAATCATGGGAGACCGGACGGATCGTGTCGACCGCGTCCGCCGTCACGGCGGCTGATGGCATCGCGGTGCGCGAATGCGTTCCCTATGCACTGCATTGCATGAAAACCACCGTCGACGAGGTCTGGGAGGCAAGCGAGCCGGCAATCCGCGCAGCACGCGACGTCTGCCGCATCCACTATGGCCTGGTGGTCGAGGAGGCTGGGGCCGCCGGCATTGCCGGGCTTCTGGAACACGGTGCCGGCCTCCGGGGCTGCACCGTGGCCACCATCCTGTGCGGCGGCAATGTGCGTACCGACATGGCGTGACCCGTCAACAACATGCCGGAGCGGGCCCGCCGGCTGGCCCCTGCTCCTACTCCGCGTAGATCATCTTGCGGGTCATTCCTCCGTCCACGGTCAGGACCTGGCCGGTGACGAACCCGGCTGAGGCAAGGTAGAGCACGGCATCGGCGATATCCTGCGGGCGACCCGACCCGGCCGACTGGGTGCTGTTCGTGATCGAGGGGGCGCAAATCCTCATCACCGGAAATCCAGCCCGGTGCGATGGCGTTCACCCGGATCTTGGGGCCGAGGCTGATGGCGAGCGCGTGAGTGAGCGCCACGAGCCCGCCCTTCGCAGCCGCATAGGCCTCGGTGCGCGGTTCGGACATGAAGGCCCGCGTCGACACCATGTTGATGATTGCACCGCCGCCTTCCATCAGCGGCACCGCCGCCCGGGTCATCAGGAAGGCTCCGGTCAGATGGCTGTCGGTGACCTGCCTCCATTGCGCAAGCGAGAGTTCGCCGATGAAGGCATTTGAGGGATTGGCGATACCCGCATTGTTCACGAGCAGGTCGAGCCTTTCCCAGCCGAGCTCCCCGAACGCGCCCGCCACGGAGGTTTCGTCGGCCACGTCGCAATGGACACAACGTGTCCCTTCGGGCCCCTCCTCCAGGTCGAAGGAGACGACCTCGTAACCCTCGCTTGCCAGTGATCTGCAAAGTCCTGCACCGATGAGGCCGGCGCCACCGGTAATGATTGCTCGCTTCATGGATGTGAAGATAGGCACCATCCATCATCCGTCCAGACGGTGCCGGTTGTCGTTTCCAACTCCCCCTTTCCGTGCGAGATGGTTAGTGTCGAAAGGACGAAGCCGACGCGGAGTACTGCTGATGACCAGACGCCTCGAAACCATCATCGACCTGGCAACCGGCCGCGAGCCGGCCGACATCGTCCTGAAGAACGGCCGCTTCTTCGATCTTGTCACCGGCGAACTGGTGGGCTCGGACATCGCAATCTGCGGCGAGCGCATCGTCGGCACCTGCGGCAGCTATTCTGGGAAGACAGAGATCGACATCTCCGGCCGCATCGTCGTGCCCGGCTTCATCGACACCCATCTTCACATCGAGAGTTCGCTGGTCACGCCCCACGAGTTCGACCGCTGCGTCCTGCCCTATGGTGTCACGACGGCGATCTGCGATCCGCACGAGATCGCCAACGTCATCGGCGCCGACGGTATCCGGTTCTTCCTCGATTCCGCCGAGCAGACGATCATGGACATCCGCGTCCAGCTTTCCTCCTGCGTTCCCGCCACCCACCTGGAGACCGCCGGTGCCGATCTGCCGGTCGAGAAGCTCCTGCCCTTCCGCAATCACCCCAAAGTCATCGGCCTGGCCGAATTCATGAACTTCCCGGGCGTGATCCACAAGGATCCCGTCTGCCTCGCCAAGCTCGATGCCTTCTGGGACGACCATATAGACGGCCACGCGCCGCTCCTGCGCGGCAACGACCTGAACGGCTATCTCTCCGCCGGGATCCGCACCGAGCACGAATGCACGACCGCCGAGGAGGCGCTGGAAAAGATCCGGAAGGGCATGCATATCCTCGTGCGCGAAGGCTCTGTCTCCAAGGACCTCGCGGCCCTGATGCCGATCCTGACCGAGCGCCTGTCGCCCTTCCTGGCGCTGTGCACCGACGACC
The DNA here is from genome assembly GCA_023433855.1 of Pseudomonadota bacterium. Classification (GTDB taxonomy): domain Bacteria; phylum Pseudomonadota; class Alphaproteobacteria; order Rhizobiales; family Rhizobiaceae; genus Neorhizobium. Next base: position 7,301 of record JAEYTV010000338.1, read on the forward strand.
GCAACCCGCTCGATATCGCCGAACAGGGCCATCTCGACTACATGATCCGCACGGCGATCGCCCATGGCGTCGAGCCGCTTGCCGTCTATCGCGCCGCGTCGATTTCCGCGGCCAAAGCCTTCGGACTGCGCGACCGCGGCCTCGTCGCACCCGGCTGGCGGGCCGATCTCGTCGTCCTCGACAGCCTTGAGAACTGCAAGGCGGACATGGTCTTCTCGGCCGGCCGCAAGGTCACCGACGATCTTTTCGCCACCCGCAAGCCGGTCGCGCCCGTCGGCCTCGACAGCGTCAAGGCAGGACTCGTGCAGGCCATGCACTTCGGCGTCCCTTTGGCCGAAGGCGAGACGCCGGTCATTGGCGTCGTCCCCGGCAAGATCATCACCGAGCATCGCCGCTACCGCCTGCCCGCCTCCGGCAACCAGACCGGTATCGACCTCGACCGGGACATCATCAAGGTCGCCGTCATCGAGCGCCACGGCCGGAACGGCAACCATGCCAACGGCTTCGTCCAGGGATTCGGGCTGAAGAAGGGCGCCATCGCCTCCACCGACGGCCACGACAGCCATAACATCTGCGTCGTCGGCGTCTCGGAGGACGACATGGCGCTTGCCGCCAATCGCCTCGGCGAAATCCAGGGTGGCTTCGTTGTGGTCGAGGACGGGCGGATTACGGGCGAGATCGCGCTTCCGGTCGCCGGCCTGATGAGCCTGGAGCCCTATGAGGTGGTCCGCGATACGCTGCATCACTTGAGGAAAGCCGCCTATGCCCTTGGAACGACTCTCGAAGAGCCATTCCTGCAAGTGGCATTCCTTCCCCTGCCGGTCATCCCTCACCTGAAGATTTCCGACAGGGGCATGGTCGATGTCGGCCGCTTCGAACTGATCTGACGAAATTCAACCGATCGGTTAACATTCAATCCGATTGCTGCGACATTCAACCTCATGGTTGAATTACACGCACCCCGGATCGATACCGTCTTCCACGCGCTGAGCGACAGCACCCGCCGCCGGATGCTGCGGGAACTCGCGAGCGGCGAACGCAGCGTCGGCCAGCTGGCCGAGCCGCACCACATGTCGCTGGCGGCCGCCTCCAAGCATATCAAGGTCCTCGAGGGCGCCGGCCTGATCCGCCGCGAGATCAGGGGCCGCACCCATGTGTGCCACCTCGAGCCCGGCCCGCTGGCGACCGCACACGAATGGCTGTCCTTCTACGAGCACTTCTGGACAAGTCGCCTGGATACCCTCGATCGCCTCCTGCGGGAGGACGATGCCCGGGGACTTTCCGGAGAAGGCCCCAAGACACAGCCCGAACCCGATACACCCGCAACCAAAACCGGAACTGGAGAAGACCGATGAACGAAATGTCTGCGTTTGACCCCTACGGCAGGGTGACTGAACCACTGACGCTGACGATCCAGCGCCGCCTGCCCGGCCCGATCGAGCGGGTCTGGGGCTACCTGACCGACAGCGACCTGCGTCGCCAGTGGCTCGCCGCGGGCGTCATGCCTGACGAGCCCGGCGGTACTTTCGAACTCGTCTGGCGCAATGACGAGCTTTCGACGTCGCTGGCCGGCCGCCCGGACGGCTTTCCCGAAGAACAGCGCATGCAGAGCGAGATCATCGCCTTCGAGCCCCCGCACCGGCTCGTCTTTTCATGGCCTCCGCGCGGCGAAGTCTCCTTCGAACTTCAGCAGGTGGGCAAAGACGTCCTCCTGACGCTCACCCATCGCCGCATCTCCGACCGGAGCAACATGATCATGGTCGGGGCGGGCTGGCACATGCATCTCGACATCCTGTCTGCGCGCGCCAGGGGCGAACAGCCAGGCCCCTTCTGGAAAGGCTGGCTCCGCCTCAAGGACGAATACGACCGGCTCATTCCATCCTGACGCCGGGGCCACCGGCTGGCTTCGGCCGGCCGGCCCGGTTTCCATCCATCGACACTCGGGAGCGAAGATGACCAGATCCTTTACCGGCGGCTGCGCCTGCGGCGCCATCCGTTATGACGTTTCAGGAGAACCGGTCGCTATGGTGGACTGCCAATGCCGCCAGTGCCAGCGCGAAAGCGGCACCGGGCATGCATCCCACCTTGTCTTCGAGGGCGCGGTCGTCGGCCTGGGCGGCGAGCCCACCTGCTGAGAGCTTGCCGGCGATAACGGCACGATAAAGACGCGCGCCTTCTGTCCGATCTGTGGCTCGCCGGTTTTCATGACCTTCCCGGCGGCGCCAAGCGTTTTCGTGATCCGCGCCGCCAGTCTCGACGAGCCGGAACGTTATCGTCCGCAGATGGTCACGTGGACGGATGCTGCCCGGTCCTGGGATCACGTGGACCCCGCCTTGGTGAAGTTCGCCCGCATGCCGCCGCCAACCGCAACGGAAACCCTCTAGACCAGGGCAACCCCATCCGGATTGCCGCCATCGGTCGACAGGTTCGCCGGGATAAGCAGGCGAGATCGCCTGCCCCCGGCGCACCCTTCGGATCAGGCGCCGAACGCGCCGTCGATCGTGTGCATCGCCCCGGTCACGAAGCCCGCTTCCGGCCCGGCGAGCCAGGCAACCATGCCCGCGACTTCCTCCGGCCGACCGTGGCGCTTGATGGCCATGAACCCGTGCAGGAGGTCCTTCATCGGCCCGTTTTCCGGGTTTGCATCCGTATCGATCGGGCCGGGCTGCACGACGTTGATGGTGATCCCGCGCGGCCCGAGATCGCGTGCGAGACCGCGCGACAGGCCCTGCAGCGCCGACTTGCTGACCGCATAGGACGCCATTCCCGGAACGGGCATGCGGTCGCCGTTGACCGACCCCATGACGATGATCCTGCCGCCTTCCGGCATCTGGCGCGCAGCTTCCACCGAGGCATGATAGGGCGTGTGGAGGTTGATCCGGAACAGGCGGTCGATCGCGTCCGGGTCCTGCTCCAGCGCATCGCCGAAGACGCCGATGCCGGAGTTTACCACCAGTATGTCGAGCGGCCCCTGCTCCCGGACCGTCTTTATCACCGCGTCGCGATCGGCACTGTCGGCCTGGATCGCACGGCTGCCCGTCTCCCTTGCGAGTTGTTCGGCCGCCTCGCGTGATGCGCCGTAGGTGAAGGTCACCCGAGCGCCCTCGTCCGCGAACCGCTTGACGATGGAGGCACCGATACCGCGGCTACCGCCGATGACGAGAACAGATTTACCTTGAAAAACAGACATGTGTATCCCTTGAGAATTAACGTAATAGGTGCTACATAAATAATCCGTCGCCAGTTCGTCAAGGCTTTAAATAGTGGATACTACAAAAAATACGCGCACCCGCGGCCGTCCTCGCCGTTTCGATCCGGAACAGGCTGTCGACATCGCCCAGCACCTCTTCCATGCGCGCGGCTTCGATGCGCTCGGCGTTGCGGAGATCACTGCGGCGCTCGGGATAAATCCGCCGAGTTTCTACGCCGCGTTCGGGAGCAAGATGGGCCTCTACCGGCGGGTCCTCGATCGCTATGCGGTGACGGAGGCGATCCCCTTTGCGGAGATCCTCAAGCCCGAGCGCCCGGTGGCGGAAGGCCTTGCACTGTTATTGGAAGAGGCGGCACGCCGATATGCGGCCGATCCCGCCGCCCCCGGCTGCCTCGTCATTGAAGGCACGCGTTGCGACGACGAGGAGGCGCGTCAGGCGGCTTGTGCCTTTCAGGCGGAAGCAGCCGACATGATCCGCGCCTATATCGCTCTCAAGTATCCGGAAAAGGCCGAACGCCTGGCGGATTTCCTATGCACGACGGCCGCCGGTCTGTCGGCGATGGCCCGCAACGGGGTCGACCTCGGCCGCCTCCTCGCCGTCGCACGCCTGGCGTCGGAGCCGTTGACGCGGGAACTCTCCGCCGCGTCGTGAGCAGCCGCCGGCCGTGGCGGCGTCCCCGGCTCTACCAGGGCTGCGTTGCCGGTCCGACGGTGAACTCGCTGATCGTCGTATCCTCCGGGGCGTCGATGGCGAAGGCCACCACCTCCGCGATCCGGTCGGCCGATATGCCGTGGCGGTGGTAGAGGTTCTGCATCGACTGGGCGGTCGTCGTTTCGCTGATGGTTGAGAGAAGTTCCGTGTTGATCGCGGCGGGATAGAGGGTGGCGGTGCGTATGTTCGTGCCCTCCATGGCCGATTCCATGCGCAAGACCTCCATGAAGTTCCGCACGAACCACTTCGTACCGCCGTATACGGCGCTCGAGGCATAGGCCTTCAGTCCGGCGACCGAGGACGTGGCGATCACC
>JAEYTV010000378.1 GCA_023433855.1 Pseudomonadota bacterium
AGGCTCGTGCCGCCATCACCTCATGGAAGGAGGACTACAATGTGAACCGCCCTCATTCAGCTCTCGGCAATCGATCCCCTGCCGAGTTCGCGGCAACAATCGCACTGGAAACCGCGGCCGCCTGAGGTCACAAATCAACCAAAGGACTCTCTCCTAAGCCGGAGGAGAAAAGGGTCTCAGGTCACCTCCCCTGGGGTTTTGTCCCTTGGGTGCAGCCGCAGAACTCCCGCGGTCTCTGCAACGCTCGGTCGTGCGAGGGCGCTACCCTCCGGGATCCCTAGTTCCCACTCGGCCGATGGGCTGAGAATAGCCGGAGGGGAACCCGGCGATCAACATGCCTGCGCGTGTCCGACGGAAAGGGGGCAGGCCGATCGTGGCCCAAAAGCCCTCGCTTGCCGTCGCTGGCCATTTGGCTAAAGCGGATGGGATTGTCGGGCAGTTCCCCGGGGTGTTGGTGCCGCCAAATGGGGGAGACACGCGGCCTGCCGCAAAACACCTGTTTATGGGGAGGTCGCTGGCCAGCGGTCTGAGGCGTGCCGATAGTTGTAGCTCGTGGCGCCGCATCACAGTCGGCCTTGCCCCATCTCAAGTCGGATACATTTGCGGCGGTCGAATGACACGCGATGCTTACGCGACAAGATGGTATACCTGCAGCCACGGCGTTAAATTATTCGATAAAATCGTTTGGCGATTCCCGTCGCTAGTCTGAACAACCTATTGTTAGCGCCCAATTTCAATTTGTCGTCGCCGTCGTACGGTTGTTGGCCGGATCGTATCCATACGACCCGGAATTGCCCGACGTGCTCATCTCAACTATAACACGTCCATTACTATCGTAGTTATACGATATCGTACCTGAAGTCGCCGCCATGGACGGGCTAGGGGGCGGAAACGTTAGAAATATCAATGCTGCGCACGCAAATAAAATTGCAACTCCGAACGAAAATATCTTCATTTTATTTAGGCCTGTTACACGGATGGGGCGTCAATACATATTGACGTCAAGACATTTCCGATCGGAAGAGGGCATTTAACTCAAGAATATGACAATGTTTTCTACGTATCGCCTCAGGATTTGCCATCTTTACATATCGCAGACCCAAAACGAGGTTGACTTGGGACAGCCAACCTGTCAACCAATAATTGTATGCGTCAAAATGACGATCTGAGGGCCTCAAGACGATAAATCCCGGGAACAGCCGGAATCTTATCCCGATCTGAATGGAATTTTTCCAATCGCTCGTCTTTCTGACAGCGGGTGCCTTGGACGCGCGTCTTCGTGCCTTTCTGCATTAAATTTGCGCACGGCTTATGCATCGTGGCGCATAAGGGAGCTTGCCATGCTCAAAAGGTCGTCTGCTGCCGCTATATTTGCCGCGCAGTTGCTGTTGCCAATGTGCGCCATCGCGCAGGAGGCCCCGTTCGGGGTATCGCCGCTTGTGGGTACGCTCAATATGCCGCTGGTCTCTCCGGCCCAGGCTGAGCGCTACCTCGCCGAACGCGACGTTCCTTCAAGCAATGTCGCATCCATTCCCATGGAGTCGACGGAACGCTCGTCCGACCAGCCCCCGGTGGCCATCAACATCGCACCAGTGTTGAGGCACGATCTGCCAACGTCTGCCACAACGCAATGGGGCCTCCCGCGGGCGGCTTTCGCAATTGGCAAACCCGGTTCAGAAGCGGAGAAAAAACGAAACAGGGACGCGGCAGTCGGCGCAGGCCCGACATCTGGGCCGACACGATCCCCTATTCGTGACGCTCCTCCCGGGATTAAACCCAAATAGGCGAATAAATTAGTGCTGCTCTCTTGAAATATTATAAGGGACGAAAAAATGCATATAATTGGCAGGCTCGCGCTTATTCTTTCGTTCTCGTTTGTCTCCTATTTTTTTTCAGCACTTTCTACACCTCATCAGGCATATGCCCAACCGAACGTGACTGCACTCTCCTGCACGCCGCCAACCACGGATGCAAAAATTGCGTCTCTAGCGCGAGCGCTCAATTATGATTTCGATCTTATATATGAATACGTATATTATAATGTCGATTTTTATCCGACATTTGGATCAACCAAGGGCGCCCTCGGCACCTATCTTGACAGTCAAGGGACAAATATTGATCAGAATGTACTCTTCGTTACGCTGTTGCGCCAGTCATGCATCAACGCGAATTATCGCTACGCCGACGTCACTCTGCCTGGGGATATGGTCGCGAGCCTTTTCGGCGTAGAGAACAGCGCAGGATTGCTGGCGAGCGTTCTCGGAAAGGGGGGGATTCCGGCATGCGTTCAATTGACGTCCAGCGGTCCCTGCGTGACGTCCGGTGGAGCCGCGTCTAATGTCACGATGACATGGGTGTTCACCGAGGCGACGGTTGGGGCGGCAACCTACCTTGTGGACCCTTCACTTAAGTCGCACCACCGCTTCACCCCGATCGATGTCGGGACGGCGATGAATTATGATCAAACCACTTTTCTCAATGCGGCCAAGGCCGGCTCTTCGCCGATTAGCGGTGTGCCCGCCGGGATCGATTCGATAAAGACTATCAATCGAGACAATATCAGGTCTAATCTTAATACCTATTCCGAAAATCTAATGAACATCATTGATGCCGATGAGCCCGTGAGTTCGACGGATGAGATTTTCGGAGGGGTACGCATTACATCGGAGAATTACGGCGTCTCGCTTCCAGCTGGGGGAACGCTCTACACCGAGCTGCCGGAAGCACTCGAAATCGTGTTTACCTATTCCCTCTCCAATAATGTTGACGGCTCTGCTCCGGTAACGACCAATCTCATCATATACGGTAGTCAGCTGGCGGGTCGTCGGCTTTCGCTGAGGTATGCAAACAACAAACCGACATTCTACGTTAACGAAACGGCCATTGTAACGGGACCAGCAGCATCAGCGGGCGCCAGCCAGACGGTGAACATGACCGTGACGTTCCCATATGCATCGCCATTCAATGTCCACACGGTTCGACCGCGAGTCAAAGTCGGGGGAACGTATGCCCTGATCTTCTCGGCCGGCGAGCAAGGTCGTTATGGCTTGTCAGTAATGCAGCGAAGCCTTGCCCAGGGAGTGAAGCTTTTAACCTCGGCAGGCCTGCCACTCGCGTTTAAGGACCTGGGGCTTGATATCATCGGGCATACCTACGTGGCGCAGACCTCGGAGGCGGGCCGCTTTTATGCCAATCTCTCTAAGGTCATCAATGCCTATCACGCCTTTATGGGAATAGCCGGTGCAGCCGCAGGCGGGACGTCCTATGTCGATTTTCCCGGTCAGTTGGGAAGTATCGCGGCTGCAGCCACAACTGTGACGCAGAATGACTTGAATGGCCTCGCAGCTGCGATCGCGTACTTTGGCTCGACGCTTGAATCGACCACGATAAGCCAATTGCAGCTCACTGAGGCTGTCTCAACAGTTCGTATGTTCGACTATGCGAACCAGAGCAGCATCGGATTTTTGCAGGCAACGCCTACCAATTGGAGTGTCGTGAAGCCTCTACTGACAAACTGGAGTGCGGCCGACATCAGCTCGATGGAGACCTATCTGACCGGCGATCCTGCTTCCTTGGTCATTCTGCCGCAAGACGGGAACCGTACTGTGGGTACTTGGTCGGGGGCAGGATATTACTTCTTCCGGAACAGCGGCGGGTTGCAGAATATCGCCTACTTGATATCGGGAAGCTACAAGGGTGCCTTCAGCACCTCCGGGTCCTATGATTTCTCATCACCAGCCTTTGTCAGTGTCCCAGCAAGCATCAATAGACAGTTCGACGCGCCTATGTCGTGGGATCCTATTAACCTACAAAATGGAAATTATATCTACGAAAATGAAGATATAAATGTTGGCTCCGCCGCATTCCCGTACGGGCTTGCGCTAAGAAGGAGTTACAACTCGGCTGACATTAATAATCCAACGGCTATGGGATATGGTTGGCGTCACAACTTCATGATGTCGGCCAAAAGGGATAGCGATACGTTCGAGGCGTTTGGCAAGTATAATCCGCGTTCCGCAATACCATTCGTCGTGGCATTTCATGCGGTAAAAAATATAAGCTCTACGCCGACAACCATACTAGATAATGTAGCGATTTCATCATTGTCCGCTAGTTGGCTGATGGATCAGCTCGTGGACAATGCCATCACGTTGGCCCTCGATAAGGGAACCAAGAGGTTCATGAGGGTCCCGTCGGCCTCTGGCGGTGCGGTCTACGTCTCCCCTCCGGGTGAAGGGTCTACACTCGAGGTAAACGCAGACCAAACCATAACGCTCACCGATAAAACCGGGACAGTCAGCCGGTTCGATGCTGACGGATTCCTGACATCCTGGACGGACACCAACGCCAACGTGGTGTCATTCACCTATACCGGAACGGGGGCAGCGAAATTACTTAATAAAGTGTCCAATGGTATGGGACGAACGCTGACCTTCACATACGCCAGCCGCAAGGTGAAAACTGTTTCAGACGGAACGCGTTCTGTCTCGTACACTTATGTTGCGGATGGAACAAATACCAGCGCGACGATCAAAACATTCACAGATACAAGATCAAATATAACAACGTTCGGATATTCGACGCCTATCAATAGTCTTCTTGTGCAGATAAAGTACCCGGCTTTCGCGAGCGTGCCGGCTGTTAAAAATGTCTATGACGGAATGGGGCACATTGTCACCCAAACTGATGCGCTCAACAACGTGTGGACCTACCTGTTTGCGAATGGAGTCCGATCTCAGGAGGTCGACCCTGCTGGTGGAGCTCGCACGCTATACTTTGATCGCAACGGAAATCAGACCAAGAACATTGACCAGGACGGCGAGGCTACGCTCTCTGAGTACGATGGCATTGGTCGCCTGACGAAGGTAACAGGACCCTTAGGGGATAAGGTAGCGATCGTCTATGATGCTAAGAGCAATGTGCTCAGTAAGACCATCACGCCCATCCCAGGAGCGATTGATCGGATCACGGGACTTCCGGCGACGCCCGTAAATGAGGTGTGGACCTATGATCCGATATTCAATAAGCCTCTAACCTACACTGACGCTTTGGGACGCCTCACTAGCTACGCCTACGATGCCAACCGTAACTTGCTCACGACGACCCAGCCTCCTGTGGCCAAGCCTGGGATTGTCGGCTTGGTGTCGCCAGTAATCACAGCCACCTATGGTGCGCGTGGTTTGCCGGCGACCTTGACCGATGCCGACGGGCGCGTCACCAAGTATACTTACAGCTCCACGACCTTCGATTTGTTGTCGACCGTGCAGGATTTCGGCATCGGCCGTCTAAATCTCACAACGGTGGTAACCTATGACGCCATCGGCAATAAGCTTACCTCGACCGACCCCAGGGGCTTCAAGACAACCTTCGGGTATAATATGGGGAGGCTGCTAAACAAGATTACTCCTGGTGCACCATTTGCGGCCAACATCACTAAATTTAGCTACGATTCTAACGGAAACCGTGAGACCGAGGAGCGGGCGACGGGCGCTACAGCCCCGGCCTGGCGAAAAATAAAGACGACCTACAATGCCGCAAACAAACCGATTCTTATCGAGCAGCCCGATGCGACTACAAAAGCCATAGGATATGATCCCGTCGGCCGCGTGACCACTGAAACGTCGTCGTCGGGTCGGCGCGTTACCTATGGATATGATTTGGCTTCGCGGCTTATCTCGATCCAAGATGGTGTCTCCGGCACACTGGACCCCTCAATTACGCAGAATTTAGGGACAGTTACCCGTGAGACTCGCACCTACTATCCCGGATCGGGTGGGCTTCTTGCGACTCGGGCGGATGGCAACGGAAATGCCCTGACCTATCTCTATGACGGCTTCAGAAGAGCCGATCAGATTAGCTATCCCGGCAGCACCGCGGCGGCGCCGGACGATGAGGTGCACAGTTTCGATGCTGCCGGCAATGACCTCGTCTTCCAGCGTCGGGACGGGTCGCAGATTTGGTTTACCTACGACGCTCTCAACCGTGTCACAACGAAGGCGCCGGCAGGACAGCCCACGATCACTTACGGCTATGACTACACGGGCAACCTTCTAACAGCCCAAGCCACGGGTGACACCACACCGACCCAGATTAGCTACGACAGCGCCGGCCGCAAAATCGGCGAGACGACGCCGGCCTTCGGCGCGGTCACCGCCTCACTGGATGCCAACGGCAACCAGACGGGTCTCATCTGGCCCGGTGGGGGCTATACGGTCTCGTCCGGGATTGACCAGCTTAATCGGTTGACCGGCGTTTTTGAGGGCTCCGTCGCCACTGGCGTTCGAATTGCAGGCTACACCTACAACACACTCTCCGAGCGAAAGACGGCGTCTTTCGGACCTGCTACCGCGCCTGTGGCTTCCTCGGCCCTCACGTATACCACGATGAGCCAGATCGCCACGTTCGGCCACACCTGGAACGGCTCGTCTTTGCTGCTGACCTACACCTACAACAAGGACCACCAGCGCTCGAAGCTGGTGGCGAACGACAACACCTATCTGCCCACGGGTCTCGCGCCGGCCTCGGTCAGCTACACCAGGAATGCACTCAACCAGTACACCGCAGTGGGGGCCACGACCTACAGCTATGACGGTCGCGGCAACCTCACAGGAAACGGGGTATGGACGTTTGGCTACGACATCGAAAACCGCCTCGTCTCGGCGACCAAGAGCGGCACCTCGATCAGCTATGCCTATGACGCGCTAGGCAGGCGACTGTCGAAGACGGTGAACGGCGTCACCACCTCCTGGGCCTCCTATGGCAACAGGGAGATCGCCGAGTATCAGGGCACGGGCACGCCGGTTCTGCAAAGCCGCACCGTCTTCGGCCCCGGCTTCGATGAGCCGATCGCCTCGATCAGCCCCGCCAATGTCCGCACCTACCTGTTCCAGGATGCCCTAGGCTCGGTTATTGCGCTGGCCAACGCCTCGGGGCAGGTCACGGAGAAATACGCCTACACCGCCTATGGGCTGAACACGGTCATCGGATCTGGTAGCTCCGCCTACCGCTATGCCGGCCGGCGCTTCGAGCCAGAGACCGGGCTCTATTATAATCGCGCAAGGGCGTATTCGCCGGCGCTGGGGCGCTTCCTCCAGACCGATCCCATCGGAACTGACGGCGGGATCAATCTCTATGCGTACACCGGGAATGATCCTGTCAATAATACGGACCCCGCTGGCCATCGGACAGTTTCATTGGGCCTCAGTGCCCAGATAGCCTACGGCGTTGGTTTCGGCGGCGGCGTCAGCATCGACATCGATTTCCCTTGGAACGACGGGACTAGGTTTGATGTGCGGCTGGGTGGTTCTATCAGCGGGCTGTTTGGGTATGGTGCGGGAGGTTCATTTGGGCCAAACTTCAACATACCGGATAGCCTTAATGGTATCGGCTTCATCAGTTCCCCTACTCCAGATAGGCAAATGTTCTCGGGTGGGATTGATCGAATTGGAATTGCCTCCGTGGGTATTTTTAGTGTCCAGTTAAGTTCGCCACTAACGAAGGAAAGTGCTTTGTTCGACTTCATCGACACTACTGGTGACGCGAATATTGACCTCTTTAGTGCTAAAACCATCGGGTATGGCAGAATAGGACAGGGACTAGGTGGGTTTACCGGATTGACGGCTAGGGGAGATTTTTCGGTACGGGACAGCACCTCGGCGGTTTGGGACTGGATTTCTAACAGCTCGACCTCCTCTCTCGCGGGAGCGTCGGAGGGGGGCAGCACCCACAAGTAACTGACGCCAAGCGCTTCACTGCCCTGCCAACATAATGGCCGGACAGTGAAGCGTGGCATGATGCCATTTATAAAATGTAAACGAAAAATCAATATTTACGTCGAGAGTTAAAATACTGGATAAAATGGGAATCTACGATGATTAGATACCTTCCGATTTTGGTCGTTGATTTATTTATAATAATTCTTATATCATTATATGATATAATTGGACCAGAATTGCTGTATTATTCGACAGTGGTAATTCTTTTTATTATGTATTTATTCAGGACGAATGCTATATTGCCCTACGGGTATAACGACATAATTGATTCAAAAACGTTTTATATACTTACTGCGGTTCTCATTATTATGATAATAAATTCATTATTTACATCGGATATGATTTTATTTTGGTATCCGACCAATTGGCCTTTTTGGTTTATTTTTCCAATGATTCCATTTCTGTATCTTTACAATGGAAAATGGAAATGAGATTTCTTCAGCCTGGATCTATAAGCAATATCGTATAAATCATTGGATATGGGCACACCAAGGTTCCCGTCGTCATCAGAGCGCCTCGCATAGTTGGTCGGCGACGTGTCGAATAACAGGTGTTTTGCGGTGGGCTACGTCTCTCCCCATGTGGCCGTCACCGACACCCTGCGGAAGTGACCGACAATCCCTGCCGAATTGATTTGATGGCCAACAATGGCTGTCGTGGGTTATTCGGCAGCGATCGGCCAAAAGCCATCTTCTTTCGGCTGCGCGGACCAGCTTGATCGCTGGGCTCCCCTCCGGCTATCGTCGCGCATCGACCGAGTGGCAACTAGGGATCCGGAAGGCCGCGCCTTCGCAGGACCGAGCGTTGCAGAGACCGCGGGAGTTCCGCGGCTGCACCCAAGGGACAAAATCCCAGAGGAGGAGACGTCGAGATCAACCGGCGCATGGTGCGCCCAAGGGGATCTCAATGACACTCGCCTCGCTGCTTCTCGTCATCCTTGCCTCCCTCATTCACGCCTCGTGGAACCTGCTTGCCAAGCGCGCCGCGTCGGTAGGGCCGGTGTTCGTTTTTGCCTATAATCTCGTCGCCTGCGCCGCCTATGCTCCATGGGTGCTGTATCTGCTGGCCGATGGTGCCATCAGCTGGACTTGGCAGGGCGGCGCGTTCGTGCTCCTGAGCGGCCTGATCCATCACGCGTATAGTCTTTGCCTTCAGCGCGGCTATCAGGTGGCGGACCTGTCGGTCGTCTATCCCGTGCCGCGTGGCACCGGGCCCATGCTGTCGACCTTTGCGGCGGTGCTGCTGCTCGGCGAGCCGCTGACCGGGCTGGGACTAACCGGGCTTGCGCTCATCGTCGTCGGCATCGGCCTAATCGCCACGCGCGGCGATCTGTCGGCCTTTCGGCGGCCGGGTGGCAAGGCCGGCATCGGCTGGGGCACGGCCACTGGCGGGCTGATCGCCTCCTATACCGTGGTCGATGCCCATGCCGTGAAGGCTCTCGGCATCGCCCCCGTCGTCCTCGCCTGGTTCTCCAACCTGCTGCGCTTCTCCTTGCTGCTTCCGCTCATGGCCGCCAACCCGTGCCGGGCGCTGGAGCGCATGCGCGGCTTTTGGTGGATCGCCGTCGGCGTGGGCCTGCTCTCACCCCTGTCCTACATCCTCATCCTCGCCGCTCTCCAAACTGGCGCCTCGCTCGTTCTGGTCGCACCGATGCGGGAGATGTCGATGATGGTGGGCGCGCTGATGGGAATGCTGATCCTCAAGGAGACGGTCGGGCCGTGGCGGCTGGCAGGATGCGGCGTTCTCATCGCGGGTGTCATTGTGCTCGCGGCGGCATGAGTTACGGTGCGAGCCAAGGCAAGGGCGGCACGAGGAGGCGAACCGGCGACAATCCAGGCTGGGGGGCAATGTGATGCGCGGCTGAAGTGCGAGCTAGGCGCACCGTGAGGCAGCCCCCCAATTGACCGGACACGTCCTCCCCCTTCGCTAAGAGGTAGGAGTAATTTCGTGTCTATGACTGGTTCGATCCCGAAGAGTGAGGTCCTGACAGGACCGGAGCGTCGGCGGCGCTGGGCGCCGGCCGAGAAGCTGGCGATTGTCGCGGAGACATATGAGCCCGGCATGAGCGTCAGCCTGGTAGCGAGGCGGCATGGCATCGCGCCCAATCAGGTGTTCTCGTGGCGTCGCCTTGCGAACCAGGGTGCGCTGACCGCGACGCGGGCCGAGAAGGAGGTTGTTCCGGCATCGGAATACCGGATGCTGCAGAACCAGATCCGCGAACTCCATCGGCTCCTTGGCAAGAAGACGCTCGAGGCGGAGATCCTGAAGGAGGCGCTCGACGCCGCCGCAGGCCCAAAAAAACGGCTGCTGCGCTCGCTGTCCTGGCCGAAGGACGGTTCGCCATGAAGACCATCTGCGAGGTGCTCGGCGTGGCGCGTTCGAACATCGTCGAGCGCACCAAGGCTCCCATCGACAAACTCCGTCCCGGCCGGCCCGCGCAGCCTGACGACGAACTGGTCGCGGCGATCCGGTCGATCATCGCGGAGATGCCGAGCTACGGCTATCGGCGGGTCTGGGCGGTCCTGCGCCGTGAAGCGGAGTCAGAGTGTCGGCCTGCACCCAATCACAAGCGGGTCTACAGGGTCATGAAAGCGCACGGCCTTCTGCTCCAGCGCCATGCCGGCGGCGGCGAGGCGCGACGTCACGATGGCCGCATCGCCGTCGATCACTCGAACCTGCGCTGGTGCTCGGACGGCTTCGAGCTCGGCTGTGAAAATGGCGAGAAAGTCCGCGTCGCCTTCGCCCTGGACTGCTGCGACCGCGAGGCGATCAGCTTCGTCGCGACGACCGAGGGCATCAAGGGCGAGGATGTCCGCGACCTCATGACGGTCGCCGTCGAAACCCGCTTCGGACCGGTCAATCGCCTGCCTGCCGTGATCGAATGGCTGACCGACAACGGCTCCGGCTACATCGCACACGAGACCCGACGCTTTGCCCGCGAAATCGGCCTCGAACCGCTCACGACGCCCATCGAGAGCCCGCAGTCCAACGGCATGGCCGAGGCCTTCGTGCGCACGATGAAGCGCGACTATGCCCGCGTGAACCCGATGCCATCAGCCGAGATCGTCATGCGGCAGCTCCCGGCCTGGTTCGATCACTACAACCAGCTTCATCCCCACAAGGCGCTCGGATACCGTTCCCCGCGAGAGTTCATCGCCCAACGCTCAACCCAAGAGGACATGTCCGGACTTTAGGGGGCAACAACACACCCAGAGTATGCCGTTCAGCACGCGACGATCATCGGCGCGTGGCACGCCTCGGGGCTTATTGGGCAGCGGCGGCTCGATCACGCGCCACTCGTAGTCGGTCAGGTCATATCGGCTCATGCTGCTGCATGGATCACACCGCATCATTGGAAGGCGAGGCTCACGGAACCGGCTGATCAGAAAAGGGCAGCGCTATGCCGTGCTTCAGAAGAGTCGCCTTGTAGTGATTGAGGTAGGACCAGAGCGCGTTGCGAAGATTGTTCAGTTCGTCAAAGCCCGGTTGGCCTCGCCCAACCTCCTTACAGGCCGAGTCCGCCTGCTGACACAGCACATGCAGGCTGTCACCTTGAACAAGCACTCCCGGGAAAGCTCGGCCGGGATGCCGCATGATCGCAGCGTTGGTCTGGTCTGACAGTATCTCGACGTTCTCACTTCGCATCGGAGTCTCGCGGTCTGGCTGGCCCACCTCCAAACCATGCGGCTGCTACTCATGCAACGTTTATGGGTTCACGACCTAGTCACTGTGCCAACGAACCAGAAAGCCGCCGCTGGCGAAGCTATCCCGCCAAACCACGCCTTTTGGTTGCACGTCCTGCTTTCAAGCGCAGCTCGTGCTCCTTCCAAGCCAGATGGTCCTCCTCGTTGACAAAACCGCTTCGCGAGAAAAGTTGGAATTGAACGCTCACATTCCTCGCGTTGCGTGCCGGTTTGAGGCAACCTTAGGCGGGTTGTCTATCCCTTTCCGCAAGGCGCGACCGGCACGAATTATCTTGCAGAAAATGGCTACTGATCCTTCTTCAGGCTTACTAGCGGATGGTGAAGTACGCTTTGAACGGCTTTGCAAGGCCGTCAACGCTCCGCTGGAAAAGCATCTGTCACGGCCTTCGTCATAGGCGCACGTTTGGTTCTGATCGTATGAAATCAAAAAACGTATGTCCACGCAATATTGCGTGGATATTTCTAATATTATTTCTGACGGGAGGAATGTTTGCGTGGTATTATATAATATTGATATTTAATGATATTAACAAGATATCAGAACGAAAGATATTTCCTGTACGTATGATATCATTATTATTTATTTCGTTTGGTTCTATATATTTAATGTTGATATTACTACCTCCAGGTCTTTGCGGATATGCAGAATTACGACCAAATGCGGGGTTTTATGCAATAATATCTATTGCTTTGATATTTGTTGTATCTATCTATATGTCATTATTATTGGCGAATGTATATATAAGAATGATGTCCGGTAAAAAGTCAGGTTGGATCGACGGAATAGTTATCTTTTTACTTATGTTTCTTGTGATGACATCTATTCCTCTTGTTCAGCATCGTTTGAACAGGTTGCTCAAGAGGTGTCCCTAATCGGCGAATTTGCTCTTTGAGTATCGAGCGACTCAAGATCGGCGTTGTCCCGGGGGGGCGCCCTCATAGGTTGAACGTGAGAGCGCAGTCTGCCGATCCTGTATGGAGGATCGTTTTGGGTTGGGCTTGACCATAGGTAGCCCGCCGGCGAGGGCCTCTGGCCACGGCGTTTGGCGAACGCGTTTTTTCCGATGGTGGCCTGCTGCCGGTTTCGTGGACGCCCAGTTAGGGTGTTTTAATGAAACTGGGGACAGCAGGCCACGAGCAACACAGGAAAATAACGTGAGGTACGGCTCAAAAAGCCTTCTCGGTTGGTTCGTGGTCGTTTCCTTGGTCGCCTTGGGTCAGGTGGCGGTCAAGTTTCGCGGCTTCTCCCTGGTGGGTTTGGGTGGCTTTGCCGAGCTGCTCTTGAAGCGGAAGCTGTCGTTGCCGGTCTCGAGGATATGGCAGTGGTGGGTGAGCCGGTCGAGCAAGGCCGTGGTCATCTTGGCATCGCCGAAGACCGTGGCCCATTCGGAGAAGCTGAGGTTGGTGGTGATGACCACGCTGGTGCGCTCATAGAGCTTGCTCAGCAGGTGGAACAGCAAGGCGCCGCCCGAGGTGCTGAACGGCAGGTAGCCGAGCTCATCGAGGATGACGAGGTCGGCATGGACGAGCCGGCCGGCGATCTGGCCGGCCTTTCCCTGGGCCTTCTCCTGTTCGAGGGCATTGACGAGCTCGACGGTGGAGAAGAAGCGGACCCGCCTGTGATGATGCTCGACGGCGTGGACGCCGAGAGCCGTGGCGATGTGGGTCTTGCCGGTACCGGGACCACCGACCAGGACGACGTTGTGCGCGTCGACTGCGAGGTCGACGTTGAGACCCTTCGGCAGGTGCTCGATCTGCTGGGTGCGCGATGATCCCGGTTCCGAGCGGAGTGCGGGTGTGGCTGGCGACGGGTCATACCGATATGAGGAAGGGCTTCGCCGGTCTGGCGCTGCAGGTCCAGGAAGTTCTCCGGCGTGATCCCAACGGCGGGCACCTGTTCTTGTTCCGCGGTCGACGCGGCGATCTGGTGAAGGTGATTTGGCATGACGGCCAGGGCGCGTGCCTGTTCTCGAAGCGGCTGGAGCGCGGTCGTTTCCTGTGGCCGTCTCCGGCCGACGGCGTGGTGACGATCACGCCAGCGCAGCTCGGCTACCTGCTGGAAGGCATTGACTGGCGGCATCCGCAGAGGACGTGGCGACCGGGCGCGTCAGGGTGATTTGGGCGTGGCATAGGGGCGGCGGATATGATTCCATCCCCCTATGTCGAGCCCGACCGACCCATTGCCGAGCGACCTTGCCGCGACCCACGCCATGATCCTGGCGGAGCGTGCCGCGCGTCTTGAGGCTGAGGCGAGCGTCGCTCGGGAACGTGCTGCGAACAGCAGCACGGATGCCCTCATCGCGCGGCTGAAGCTGGAGATCGAGAAGCTCCGGCGCGAACTCTACGGCACGCGCTTGGAGCGCAAGGCACGGCTGCTCGACCAGCTGGAGATGCAGCTCGAGGACCTGGAGGTCGACGCCACCGAAGACGAACTGGCCGCGGAAGCGGCGGCGCGCTCGGCCAACGTCGCCGCATTCCAGCGCAAGCGTCCAGCACGCAAGCCGTTCCCTGATCATCTCCCGCGTGAGCGTGTCGTCGTCGCTGCACCGGAGAGCTGCCCGTGCTGCGGATCCGGCAGACTGGTGAAGCTCGGGGAAGATATCACCGAGACGCTGGAGGTGATCCCGCGCCAGTGGAAGGTGGTGCAGACGGTGCGCGAGCGCTTCTCCTGCCGGGCCTGCGAGGCGGTGACCCAGCCGCCGGCGCCCTTCCACGTCATCCCGCGCGGCCATGCCGGGCCAAACCTGCTGGCCATGGTGCTGTTCGAGAAGTTTGGCCAGCACCAGCCGCTGAACCGGCAGAGCGAGCGCTACGCCCGCGAGGGCATCGATCTGCCGCTGTCGACGCTGGCCGACCATGTCGGCGTCTGTGCCGCGGCACTGCGCCCATTGCACGTGCTGCTCGAGCGCCATGTCATGGCCGCGGCACGCCTGCATGGCGACGACACGCCGGTGCCGATCCTGGCGAAGGGCAAGACCGACATCGGACGGGCTTGGGTGTATGTGCGTGACGACCGACTCTTCGGCGGCGCCGATCCGCCGGCGGTGCTGTTCCGGGCATCCCGCGACCGCTCGGGCGATCATCCGCTAGAGCATCTAATGCGCTTCAGCGGCATTCTGCAGGCCGACGCCTATGCCGGCTACAACCGCCTGCTGACGCCCGATCGCCTGCCGGGGCCGATCGTCGAGGCGCTGTGCTGGGCTCATGTGCGCCGCAAGTTCTTCGAGCTCGCCGACATCGCGGCGAACCGCCGGCGCGGGGGCGATGCCGCGCCGATCTCGCCGATCGCCTTCGAGGCCGTCACCCGCATCGATGCGCTGTTCGACATCGAGCGCGAGATCAATGGCATGAGTGCCGAGCAGCGTCGTGCCGTTCGCCAGGAGCACGGTGCGCCCCTCGTCGCCGAACTTGAGGCCTGGATGCGCGAGCATCGCGCCAGGCTCTCCCGCCATGCACCTGTCGCCCAGACCACGGACTACATGCTGCGCCGCTGGGACAGCTTCACCCGCTTCCTCGGCGATGGACGCGTCTGCTTGACGAACAACGCGGCAGAACGGGCGCTGCGCGGCATCGCTCTCGGCCGTAAGGCGTGGCTGTTCGCCGGCTCAGACCGCGGCATTGAACGCGCCGCCGTCATGTACAGCCCGATCGGCACCGACCGCCTCAATGACATCGATCCGCAGGCCTGGCTCGCCGACGTGCTCGCTCGCATCGCCGATACTCCGCAGAACCGGCTCTCCGAACTCCTGCCCTGGAACTGGCATACGGCCCGAGAGCCCGGGAGTCTCGCAGCATGAGCCATGTCGATCGGATTGCTCGCCTGAAGATCGAACTGGATGACTGGCAGCCGACCATCTGGCGCCGTGTCGAGGTGCCGCTCACCGCCTCGCTCAAAGCCTTGCACGACGTCATCCAGGCCGTGATGCCGTTCGAGGACGCTCACCTGTTCGAGTTCCGCGCCGGTGGGCAGCGCTTCGCCATCCCCGATCCGGAGTGGGACAGTCTGCGCGACGGGATCTGTTCCGCCAAGACTTTGAGGCTCGGCGCTCTCATCGACCGCGGCGTCACAGGGCTCAGCTATACCTATGACTTCGGCGACGACTGGCGGCACACGATCACGATCGAGGCGACCGCCGCAGCCGATCCTGCCAGGGATTATCCCCGGTACATCGACGGTGCCCGCCGTGCGCCACCTGAGGATGTCGGCGGCTTCCCCGGCTTCGAGTTCTTCCTCGAAGCCATCGCCGATCCGAACCACGAGGAGCATGACGAGCTCATGCGCTGGTACGGGGCGCCATTCGATCCGGCTCTCATCGACGAGGACGCCATCCGCACTCGTATTGAAAAGCTCGCCCGACGCCGCGCCATCGGCAAAGCTGCGTTCGCCAAAAGCCGTGGCCAGATTAACTGATCACGCCGATAACTGCAGTGGCCCTCGCCAGGATACGGTGTTCATGCCGGACTTCGCCTCATTTCGTGATCCCGCTTCGTTTTATGGCGTCTGGCTGCATGAGAACGGCCATGCCAGCGGAGCAAAGCATCGGATTGACCGCGATCTTTCCGGGCGTTTTGGGTCAGCAGCCTATGCTGCCGAAGAATGCTGCGTGGAAATTCTCAGCGGCCTCGTCCTCGCCGATCTGGGCATCGCCCATCATCCGCGCCCCGACCGCGCCGCCTATGTCGCCTCATGGCTCAAGGTCCTGAAGGACGATCCCAAGGCCATCTTCACAGCCGCGAGCAAGGCGCAGCAGGCCGCCGACTGGATGCATGCGCAGCAGCCCCAGGCAGAGGGGATGGCAGCATGAGCAGCACCATTTCCAACGCGGGAAAATTTCACGAAGGGGCTGGACTGTCAGGATATGTGGCCGAGATCGGCGCCGCGTTCCTCGCGGCCGACCTCAATATCGCGCTGGAGCCCCGCGAGGATCACGCATCCTATGTCGCGCATTGGCTTGAGGTGCTGAAGAACGACAAGCGGGCGATCTTCACTGCTGCTGCCCATGCCGAGCGGGCCGCTGCCTACCTCCACAATCGCCAGCCGGCGGCGACTGCGGAGGCCGCGTGACGGCGGCCATCCCAGGCAGGCGAAGATAAAACGGCCCCGCTCACGCGGGGCCGTTTTCCGTTGCACTCCGTCTAGATCGGTTCTCAACATAAGTCCCGCAGAAAACGGCGATGTCGGCACCTAATTACTGTATAGCAACCCCGATTTCTTGCCTCTATCAGCGGACTTTCGCACGTTCCCTATCGACTGCCGAGCGGCAGAAGCATCGATAGTAGGGACATCTGTGATGAAAACCATAATCGCCGCCCTCGCCGGACTGGCCTTGTCGACCGCC
Source organism: Pseudomonadota bacterium (assembly GCA_023433855.1). Taxonomy (GTDB): domain Bacteria; phylum Pseudomonadota; class Alphaproteobacteria; order Rhizobiales; family Rhizobiaceae; genus Neorhizobium. The sequence goes on from JAEYTV010000378.1 coordinate 16,819, forward strand.
GCCGCGCCCGCCTTCGCCCAGAGCACCGGATCGGCGTTCAATGACATGTGGGGCGCCGACTATTCAGCCGCGCCGTCCAACTGGACCGGCTCCTATATCGGCATCGCGGCCGGCTATGCCGGCGCCAGCGCTTCACAGAGTCTGAGCGTCGCCCCCTTCGACTTCGCCTTCCACACCTCGCCCAGCGACAGCGGCGCGACGGTCGGCGGCTATGCCGGCTACAATTATCAGGTCGATTCCTACGTCATCGGCGCCGAAGGAACGTTCACCTATCTCGGTCAACGCCTGGGGGGGGCGATCCCCGCTGACATCGACTGGCAGCTCGGCCTGGCCGTGCGCGCCGGCTTCGCCGCCCAGGACAATACGCTCATCTATCTTCGCGCCGCCTGGGCCTTGACCGACATCCGCTTCGCCGAGCTCGGCGAGCTTGCCGGCACCGTCTACACCGTGAAGGACGGCTATCGCAGCGCCCTCCAGCTCGGGGCCGGCGTCGATGTGAAGCTCGATCCGAACTGGATTCTGCGCGTCGAAGGAAACTACACCTTCGAGGGCGGTGCCGCCGAAATCATCGACTACACCACCGGGATGAGCGTCAAGCTCGATCCCTCGCTCTACGATGTGCGCGCCGGCCTGGCCTATCAGTTCTGATGCGAGGGCGGGTAGAGGATCACAGGGCTGACGCGCATGGTGGCGCAGTAGGCCCTATCCATCAGGCTGAAATGGTCGGGCGGGCTGTTATTGCCCGCCTCGCGCCAGTCGCGCGCGATGACGAGGGCCTGATCATCGACGCGGTCGCTGGGCGGCAGGGAGCGGATGCCGGCCAGCGTGATCATCGCGTCGACCTTGTGGCGCGCGTGTCCCGGCTCGATGCCGGTTCGTTCCATCAGCAGAACTGCGCCTCGATATGCCGCGCTGCTGGACGTGTAGACGCGCGAGGCGGCCTCGATAGCGGAGCACAGATCATCCGAGCACGGCTCACTCGCCAGGATGGTCGCGAAGGTCACGCCCGGTACGTACAGGGACGAGGCGGATGTGCCGACCGGCATATGCCCGGAGAGGCGTGGCCCATCGATCTCGGTTTGAAGCGCCTGCAAGCGCTGCTTCAAGGGCAGCGCCTTGACGCGGCTCTCCAGCATGAACCGGGCAGACTCCCGCACCACGTCCGTCAGCCCCATTCCCATCTCTCGGGCCAGGCGGCGCACCACACGATCAGTTTTCTCGCAACGTACATGGAACGGCATGTCTCACCCCTGCAACTAAGCGCCCAGACGACCGGACGGTGTCACCTCGAAAAGATCGCTCAGTATCGTTGTCAGCAACAGAAGATCATCATGCCACCGATCATTGGCGCGGCGCTTATCCTTGATGTAACGATAAGCCATATACACGCTTGTGCTGTCCCGCCGACCGATCGCCGCCGCGATGGTCTTCGCAGACGCTTTTGTCAGCCGCGCGGCCAAGGTCAGTGCCACATAGCGAAAGGGCACGAGAGCATCATCGGCGGCGCGGCGCGTGACGGCGCTCGATCCGACGAGCGCCGCCCGGCTCAACCCGTAATAGCAGATCGTCACGGCGACCACGTCATCGACCGTCAGAGGCCGGCCCCCAGCACCCCAATTGGTCGCATAGACGGCGGAGACGCCAGCCGCCGGGACAAGGGGAGGAAAGACCGTTCCCGGCACCCTTGCCGGCCGCACGAACACTCCCGAAAGAGGAGGGCACGGCGATATGCTGGGACGATAGTAAATATCGATCGGCTGACTGTTAACAGCCTGCGTCACAGACGGTGCGCACTCAGTAAACGCGGCCATTTAACGCACTCCCAAAAGATGCGGGCCCGCGCGGAATAATGAGACATTTCTAAGAAACGCTAATTGCATGACCGCAACCAAATTATACCTTGCCAAGATCCCGCCGAACGGTCGATTAGCCTTCGTCACCTTTTCCGTGGCGGCCCGCTTCGTGCGCTTCGCTCCATGGAGGCGACCAACAAAAAACCGCCCGTCGACCGACATGCGCGCCGACCACCTTCGGTTTACGAACAGGGGGCTCCCGTTCTTCGACCTCTTTACGGCTGATAGTAAGCATAGGAGAATTGCATGCCAATCCCCCAGACGGCGGACACCCGTCAACTGTCGCGAACGTTTATGATGAGATTAATCAGTCACATCATGGAGGAACGGCGGCCGGGGGAGACCGCGAGCCGACGTCTTAAGCAGGCCGGCCTCATGTCGTGCATCTACACGATGCATCTTAAGGGCGAAGAGGTAACTGTTACAAAACTTTGCGATCGGATCAAAGCGCCGCGCAATGTTGTCGTGGAGATCGTGAAGGCTCTCGAAAGTCGCGGCTTTCTTAAGTACCGGGCCAATCTACACGATGGCGGGCGCGGCCGGGTATATGTCTATTCGCTCACGGAGAAGGCCGAAGCGCTCAGCTCGCTAGCCAAATAAGATGTATATGAGGTTAATATGTCACACCGAAATGAGGCGACATTATTGCGTCGAGCGGGCCCGGCACGATGACCGCAGGCCCCACCTCACCCTGCATTTCGGATGACATCATCTGGTAGATGCGAGCTAGTCCAACTTGACCGGGATCTCCGCACGGGGAGCATCCCGGCCATTAAACCCGGAGGTTGTCCACAACGGCACGGGCGTCCCATTGTCAGAATAATGTGACGCCGCCGCTGCTGCGGCGGGTCCAAAGGTCTGCTGCCTCCCCGCTATTGCCCAGAGGAAGAGCGTAGGCGACATCGCTGTATGTCTGATCTTCGGTGAAGGTGACGGGTGCCCAGGGGAGGGCGTTCCAAATCCGCGCTAGCAACGACCTATGCGACAGCGTCACCTTTGCCACCAGCGTGTTCTTGTCGGAGCTTGCGTAAGCCGTCGCGCCGGCAGGGAACGCGAACGGAGCCCCGCGCACGAGCGCGGCGCTCGTGCTGTCGCTCCAGCGCACCTGGAGACCTTCCCCGCTGTCGCCCACGCTGCTGAGCGCCACGGTCGCGGCCCCCTCGATCGGCTCCAGCATGGTCATGGTCATGGCCTGATAGGTGTTCCACTGGGCGTCGTCGATAGTCGTATCCATCGACGCCAGCCGCGCGAGAGAATTGGCGGCCCGCGCCACCTTGTTCTGCACGATGACCGTCTCGGCGAGGTAATTACTGCCGACGAAGACCAGCATCAGGATTGGCAGCATGAGCGCGAACTCGACCGTTCCGACGCCGCGGTCATCCGAACAGAGTTGCTTGAGATATCGCATCGCCATCACTCACAAAGAGGGAGCCGAGCCGCCGCCATAGGGCAGGGCATACGGGTCGATCCGGAAGACGGCATGCGCGGTGACAACGCGCCGGCCGCCCTGGAACGTGATCATGTCGGGGAGGAAGCCCGTAAGCGACGGCAGCGCGAGGACCGCGCGCACCATCATGCTGTTGCCCGCAGCCCCGTTGCCGGCGCCGAAGGCGTCATCGTCGACATTGCCGTCTTCATCGAAGATCGGCGGGACGGCCGAACCGTCGATAACGCGCACATCGAGCTTGAGCGAGGCATTGCAGGTGGCTTCCCCGACCAGGACGAGTGTGCCCGAGCAGATGGCCTGACGCGCCAGCGCGCGTGCGTCCTCGGCGGATAATCCCAGACTCTCGCCGCGCTCGATCGCGCGCACCGCGTTCGCCGTTTTCGTCTGAAGGACCTGCTGTGCCAGCAAGACAAGCCCAATCTCCATAATGCCGACGATCACGACGACCAGGGGAATAAAGAGAAGGCCGAACTCGACGAGCATCAACCCATCATCGCGCGGCAGGCCCCGCGCGGCAGCTCGCGTTGCCATCTAATCACCTCACCACGGCCGAGGCGGCGTTCGTCCGCTCTTGCACCTGCGCACCGATAGGTCCCGTGACCTCGGCCGCGTCGCCGATAGACTGCGTCGGCGCGCATCGCGGATCGCACGCGAAGGTCGCGCGCTTGTCGCCGTGCGTTACCGTCAGCAGGCCGGGAGCGCGCACGACGCGTACCTGCGCGCTTTTCACGGTGTCACCCGATTCCGTCAGGAACAGCACGTTCGTCGCGCCGAAACTCCGGCCGGTGAAGATCACGCCCCGTCGATCGGAAGTGAACACAACATCGGTGATCATCGGGTTCCCAACGACGACAGCCGCGACCCCGGAAGGCACCGCGAACACACGGGCCTCATCGACCGGTATCTCCACCTTCCCAGCGAGTCCCGCCGGGCTCGTGGACTGAGCTACCGCCGGCGCGGTGCACAGCGCCGCATACAGCATCAAGGCCGCATACTTCATCACGTCAGTGACCTTTCAATGTCTAAAATCCGACTGATACAGCCCGTCTAGCCGAAACTCCGGTATAGGCTAGACGGGCACTAAATCGACAATCGACGAAAATCAGCGGCTCGATCCTGTATAGCCTATGCCTCTTCGTTGACCCGTTCGACATCTCACGAGTAAGCATGATTACGCCTGATAAGAACAGGCGTGACACCCACCTATACAGGAGATCCGAATGAAGAATGTCATCAACGGCGCCAAGAAGGTCCTCGGCGACGAGTCCGGTGCGGCCACTGTCGAATACGGCCTCATCACCCTCGGCGTCGTCGCCGCCGTCACCGGCGCTGCCGGTGCCTTCAAGGGCCAGATCAGCGGGCTGTTCACCGACGTGGGCACGACCCTGACGGCCGCCCAGACGGCCGCGAAGGCCGACTGACGCAGACCTTCAAGGGCCTTTCAACGCGGAGCCGGGTCCGCAGGACCCCGCAACC
>JAEYTV010000428.1 GCA_023433855.1 Pseudomonadota bacterium
GGACAGGACACCGCTCGGCTAAGGCCCCCGGGCCTGGGTTCCTTGGCCACTCTTCTTTTCTGGTCGGCCGTGTGGCAGTTGCCGCTGGCGTTGCTCTGGCTGGCGCCGGGAACCGAAACCTTGGCGGCCATGTTCGCCTTCTTCTCCAAGATGGCATTGGTAACCTTCGGGGGAGCGTATGCAGTGCTTGCCTACGTGGCGCAGGTGGCCGTCCAGGACTATGGCTGGCTGAAGCCCGGCGAAATGCTGGACGGCTTGGCTCTGGCAGAAACGACGCCGGGCCCGCTGGTGCTGGTTCTGTCATTCGTCGGCTATCTGAGCGCGTTCCGTGATGCCATGGGCGTGGGTCAGGTCGCCGCAGGCGTGCTCGGAGCCTTGCTCGTCGCCTGGGCGACCTTCGTGCCGAGTTTTATCTGGATCTTCGCAGGCGCACCCTACATCGAGGGGCTGCGCGGCCGTACGAGTTTTTCGGGAGCGTTGTCGGCGATCACGGCTGCAGTGGTCGGCGTCATCCTCAATCTCTCCGTATGGTTCGGCTTGCATGTCCTCTTCCGCCAGGTCCAGCATGTCGAGATCTGGCCGGCGGTCGGGCTTCGCATTTCATGGCCAGCCTGGGGGAGCCTGGATCCGGCAGCCTTCATGCTTTTCCTGTTTTCATCCTGGCTGCTGCTGTGGATGAAGGTGGGGATGGTCACCGTCCTCTTCACATCGGCAGCGGCTGGATTGACTCTGAAGGCGCTGGGCTTCCTCTAGATCCCCGTCAAAACCGCGGAGGGGGATCAAATCTCCTTGCCATCGCCGGTAACCTTTGCCACATCAGCCTCACCGAAATTACCGGACAGGCAAGACATGGCAAAGCGCATCCAGAACCTGAGCGAAGTCATCGGCAACTACGACGTCGTTCTTTCGGACGTGTGGGGTGTCGTCCACAATGGGGTGGAACCATTCCAGCAGTCCTGCAAGGCCCTGGAGGACGCACGGCGGGGCGGGGCAACGGTGGTACTGATCACCAATTCGCCACGGCCGGCCCCGGGGGTGATCGAGCAGATGCGCGCCCTCGGCGTGCCGGATGGAACCTATGACAGGATCGTGACGTCGGGCGATGTCACGCGCGATCTGATTGCTGCGGGACCACGGAAGATCTTTCTGCTGGGACCGGAGCGCGATATGCCTCTGTTCGACGGCCTTGATGTTGATGTGGTGCCGGCAGAGGAGGCGCAGGCCATCGTCTGTACGGGCTTCTTCGATGACGAGAAGGAAGTTCCGGAAGACTACACCGAGATGCTGACCGCCTTTGTCCGGCGCGACGTGCCGTTTATCTGCGCCAATCCGGATCTGGTTGTAGAACGCGGCCACCGCATCATCCCCTGCGCTGGCGCGGTCGCCGCCTACTACGAAGAACTCGGCGGCAAGACCCGAATAGCCGGCAAGCCGCACCGGCCGATCTACGAGGCAACGCTTGCCGCTGCACGCCAGGCACGTGGTGACTTCCCGATGCAGCGTGTGCTCGCCATTGGCGACGGCATGCCGACGGATGTTCGGGGGGCTCTGGCATACGGTCTCGATCTTCTTTATGTCAGCAGCGGAATTCATGTGGCGGAATACACCGTCAACGGTGAGACGGACGAGGCGATCCTCAATGCCTGGCTGAAGAGTGAAAACGCTGCCCCCAAATACTGGATGCCGCGCCTCGCCTGAATGGAACCCGCCGCATGACCGTCTTTCATCGCAATGAAAAGAAGGAGGCCTTGCCCGATACGCTGAAGGGTGGTGTCGTGGCCATCGGCAATTTTGACGGCGTGCATCGAGGCCATCGAAGCGTTCTCGAACGCGCCCTGGGGCTGGCTGAGGAGCGGGGAGTGCCAGCGATGGTGCTGACCTTCGAGCCGCATCCAAGAACCGTCTTTCGTCCCGAGGAGCCAGTCTTCCGCCTGACACCGGCGCCGCTGAAGGCGAGGCTGCTTGAGGCAATGGGCTTCCGCTGCGTCATCGAATATCCCTTCGATCGGGAATTCGCGACGCGGTCGGCGGAAGAGTTCATCCAGACGATATTGGTCGATTGGCTGCAAGCGAGCGCCGTGGTCACCGGATTTGACTTCCATTTCGGAAAGGGCCGCGAAGGCGGTCCGGCCTTTCTGATGGCATCCGGGGAGCGACATGGCTTCACCGTCTCGCTGATGGATGCTTTCCGCGACGAGAACGCGGCGGTCATCTCGTCGAGCCGTATCCGTGGTCTGGTTGGTGAGGGCGATGTGTCAGCAGCAGCCGGGCTGCTCGGCTATCGTTACACTGTGGAGGCGGAGGTCGTCGGCGGCGAAAAGCTCGGGCGCCAGCTCGGATTTCCGACCGCCAATATGCAGCTTCCGGCAGAAACCGAGCTCAAGCCGGGGATCTACGCGGTCCGCTTCCGTCGCGGCAATGGCGCGCTTTATGACGGGGTGGCAAGTTACGGCCGGCGGCCCACGGTGACGCAAAACGGCGCGCCGCTTCTGGAAACCTACCTTTTCGATTTCTCCGACAGTCTCTACGGCGAGACCTGTTCCGTCTCGTTTTTCGGCCGTCTGCGCGACGAACTGAAGTTTGAGGGACTGGATGCGCTTGTGACGCAGATCAGGCGGGACGAGGAGGAGGCGAGGGGGCTTCTCAGCGGTGTGAAGCCCCTCGGGGACCTGGATGCAAAGGTCGCGTTTGCGTTTTAGGAAATCCCCTTCCTTTCCCCAGCAAAACACCGTAATAACGGCCACCATGAAGAAAATCCTGCTGGCTCAGATCATACGAATTATCGGCCCGGCCTTCCGCGCGCTCTAGGAGCGGCCGGAGGGTCCGGGTATCTGGTGCTTGCAGACAGCACCTTCCGCCAGCAAATTTAATCCAGGACGCGCCCACAGGCGGCGCTAGGAACGATTGCCCGCCCCCATGACCGATACGACCGACACAGCCGAAAAGCTCGACTACTCGAAGACACTCTATCTGCCTGAAACCGACTTCCCGATGCGCGCGGGCCTGCCGCAGAAGGAGCCGGAACTGGTTGCCCGCTGGCAGCAGATGGACCTCTACAAGAAGCTGCGCGCCTCCGCCGCCGGGCGCGAGAAGTTCGTGCTGCACGACGGCCCCCCCTACGCCAACGGCAATATCCATATCGGCCACGCGCTGAACAAGATCCTCAAGGACGTCATTACCCGCTCCTTCCAGATGCGCGGCTACGATTCCAACTACGTTCCCGGATGGGACTGCCACGGCCTGCCGATCGAGTGGAAGATCGAGGAGAAGTACCGCGAGAAGGGCAAGAACAAGGACGAGGTCCCGGTCAACGAATTCCGCCAGGAATGCCGCGACTTCGCCGCGCACTGGATCAAGGTGCAGTCCGAGGAGTTCAAGCGCCTCGGCATCGAGGGCGACTTCGACAATCCCTACACCACGATGAACTTCCACTCGGAGGCACGGATCGCCGGCGAACTCCTGAAGATCGCGCGCTCCGGTCAGCTCTATCGCGGCTCCAAGCCGGTGATGTGGTCGGTCGTCGAGCGCACCGCGCTTGCCGAGGCCGAAGTGGAATATGCGGACGTCGAGAGCGACACCATCTGGGTGAAGTTCCCGATCTTGCTCAAGTCCGAGCCCGGCCTCCCGCTCGGCACGAGGGAAGCCCGCCGCCAGACTGCGATTGCGCAGAACGCCGAGGGCGGGTCTCTTGGAGATATCCAGGGCGCGTCCATCGTGATCTGGACGACCACGCCGTGGACGATCCCCGGCAACCGCGCGATCGCCTATTCGCCGCGCGTCCAGTACGCGCTCTACCAGGTGACGGCGGCTGAGAACGATTTCGGCCCGCGCCCCGGCGAGAAACTGGTCTTTGCGGAAAAGCTGGCGGACGAGTCCTTCAAGAAGGCCAAGCTCGACTACGTCAAGATCCGCCCCGTCGACGCCGAGGAACTCGCCTCGATCATCTGCTTGCACCCGTTGCGCCAGCTTGGCGGCGGCTACGAGTTCCCCGTCCCCCTGCTTGCCGGTGATCATGTCACCGACGATGCCGGCACCGGCTTCGTCCATACGGCGCCCGGGCACGGGGGCGAGGACTTTGACGCCTGGATGAATGCAGCAAAGGACCTCTCTGCAAGGGGAATCGATACGACCATCCCGTTCACCGTCGATGATGCGGGCTTCTTCACCAAGGATGCTCCGGGCTTCGGCCCGGACCGCGAGGGTGGACCCGCCCGCGTCATGGACGACAACGGCAAGAAGGGTGATGCCAACAAGGCGGTGATCGACGCCCTGATCGGAATGAACATGCTCTTCGCCCGCGGGCGACTGAAGCACTCCTATCCGCACTCCTGGCGGTCAAAGAAGCCGGTCATCTTCCGCAACACGCCCCAGTGGTTCGTCTACATGGACAAGGACCTGAAGGACGGCACCACGCTGCGCACCCGCGCCCTCAAGGCGATCGACGAGACGCGGTTCGTGCCGGCCGCCGGCCAGAACCGCCTGCGCGCGATGATCGAGCAGCGCCCTGACTGGGTGCTTTCACGTCAGCGCGCCTGGGGCGTGCCGATCTGCGTCTTCGTCGACGAGGACGGCGTGATCCTGCAGGATGAGGCGGTGAACGCACGCATCATTGAGGCCTTCGAGCAGGAAGGCGCGGACGCTTGGTTCGCCGAAGGTGCCCGCGAGCGCTTCCTCGGTTCCCGCGCCAACGAGGGCTGGACCCAGGTCCGAGACATCCTCGACGTCTGGTTCGACTCGGGGTCGACCCACACCTTTACGCTGGAAGACCGCCCCGACCTGAAATGGCCGGCCGACGTCTATCTCGAAGGCTCCGACCAGCATCGTGGCTGGTTCCACTCCTCGCTTCTCGAATCGGCTGCGACCCGCGGCCGTGCGCCCTACGACACCGTCATCACCCATGGCTTCACCATGGATGAGAAGGGTCAGAAGATGTCGAAGTCGCTGGGCAACGTCGTGTCGCCCCAGGACGTCATGAAGGATGCTGGCGCCGATATCCTGCGCCTCTGGGTCATGACCACCGATTATTGGGAAGACCAGCGGCTCGGCAAGACGATCATCCAGACCAATGTCGATGCCTATCGCAAGCTTCGAAACACGATCCGCTGGATGCTCGGCACCCTCGCCCACGACGAGGGCGAGGAGATCGCCTATGCGGACCTGCCTGAGCTCGAAAGGCTCATGCTGCATCGCCTCTTCGAGCTCGATAAGCTCGTGCGCGACGGCTACGACACGTTCGAGTTCAAGAAGATCGCCCGCGCGCTGATCGATTTCGCGAATATCGAACTGTCGGCCTTCTACTTCGACATCCGCAAGGACGCGCTTTATTGCGACGCGCCATCCTCGCTGCGTCGCCGTTCCGCGCTTGCTGTGATCCGCAAGATCTTCGACTGCATGGTAACATGGCTCGCCCCGATGCTGCCCTTCACCACCGAAGAAGCCTGGCTGTCGCGCAAGCCCGATGCCGTATCGGTCCATCTGGAACAGTTCCCGGAGATCCCGGGGGACTGGAAGAACGAAGCGCTGGCCGAAAAATGGGCAAAGATCCGCAAGGTCCGCTCGGTCGTTACCGGCGCCTTGGAAATCGAGCGCAAGGACAAGCGGATCGGCTCGTCACTCGAAGCGGCTCCCATAGTCCATGTCAATGACCCGGATCTGTTAGCCGCGCTCGAGGGGCAGGAATTCGAAGAAACCTGCATCACTTCTGCGATCGGGGTCGTCGCTGGCGAGGGGCCGCAAGATGCTTTCCGCCTGCCTGAAGTGGCCGGGGTGGCCGTCGAGCCGAAGCTCGCAGAGGGGATAAAATGCGCCCGCTCCTGGCGGGTGACCAAGGATGTCGGGACCGATCCTGCCTATCCGGACGTTTCCGCCCGTGATGCAGCCGCGCTTCGCGAGCTTGCCGCACTGGGGCGCCTTGGTTAAGCCTGAGATGACCGGATGATTGCTCTTTGGCGCGTCATCCGGTAATTCTGCCTGAAATTGGCCGGATTTCCCGGCCAGTGGGGGTCCAAGTAGTCTAGGCGTCGAGGACGGGCGCCGCTGGAAGGGTTTTGATGATAACCACATCTGCGTCTCGTGTCGGCAGGGGTGTCGCCGGCATTCTCGCCATGACATTGGTCCTTTCAGGGTGCGTGGGGAGCCCGACCTACGGCACGAACAAGACGGCCATGGAGCAGCTTGCCGACGACCTCGGCTCCGTCGTTTCGCTTGGCGGCAACAACGATCCAGCCAAACGTGACGTCAGATACAATCCACGGCCATCGCTGGTGGTTGCCAAGGGTGACGCGGCCACCTTGCCGCCGCCCCAGCAGTCGCTTGCGAACCGCGACAACAACCCCAACTGGGTGGAGTCGCCTGAGGAGACCCGGCAGCGTCTCCGCCAGGAGGCCGATGCGAATGCCAACAATCCGCGCTACCGCTCTCCCCTTCTCGAAGGCAAGGGGCAGGCGGGCCAGCTGACGGAGTCGCAGAAGTGGGAAGCGTTCCGCAAGGCTAAGCAGGAAGTCGAGACCGTCGACGTCTCCTCCCGCCGCCGTTCTCTGGTTGAACCGCCGGCCGAATTCCGTTCCACCGACGCCGCCAACCTGACGGATCTCGGAGAGCCTGAACTTCAGAAGGAAAGGCGCCGTAAGAAAGAAGCGGCCGACGCCAAGAAGTCCAATGAGTGGTGGAAGCTGTTCTGAGCGGGCGTGCGCGCGTTCAGCCTTTCCGCTTCGATCTGAAGAAGGTGGTCAGCAGATCGGATGCCTCCATCTCGCAGAGGCCTGAATAAACCTCCGGTGCATGGTGGCAGGTGGGCTGGCGGAAGAAGCGGACACCATTGTCGACCGCGCCGCCCTTGGGGTCTTCCGCTCCATAGTAGAGGCGGCGTATTCGGGCGAACGAGATCGCTGCAGCGCACATGGTGCAGGGCTCCAGCGTGACGTAGAGATCGGCGCCGGAAAGGCGTTCCTGGCTAAGCGCAGCAGACGCTTCGCGAATGACTGCGATTTCGGCATGTGCGGTGACGTCGTGGCCTGTGCGAGTACGGTTGCCGGAGCGGGCTACAATGGCCCCGTCGAGGACCAAAACGGCGCCGACGGGGATCTCGCCGAGGGATGCCGCCTTGCGCGCTTCGGCGACGGCGCTCTGCATGAAGCCGCTGGTGTTTGTCATCCAGGAGATTTCCTCTTAACCCGGCCCGCACGAACTGGTAGGAAGCATCCAACCGGATGCCCGATCGGCGGGCGCGAACCCGTCTAAGTCAACACGTACAAGAATGTCCGGATCGCTCCGCAGACATCACGTTTCAGGCAAACAGCAAATGAACTCGAAAGACAAGCCGAAGCGCGGCGAAGGCAGGACCTTTATTCGCGAAATCAAACCCAAGGCCTCGACCAATCCGGGGGCCCCGGCGAAGGCGAATGCCGGGTTGAAGAAGAAGTTCGCCAAGACGGGGTTCGTCAAGCCGACGCGGGAGCCGGCCAAGGCAGATGCGGTGGCTGGCGCACCGGCGGAGCCCGCTGGAGCGCCGGAGCGCATTTCGAAGTTTCTTGCACGCGCCGGAATCGCTTCTCGCCGCGACGTCGAACGGATGATCATGGAGGGCCGCGTCAAGCTGAATGGCGCCGTTCTGGATACGCCTGTTGTCAACGTGACGCTTCAGGACAGGATCGAGGTGGACGATGCGCCGATCCGCGGGATCGAGCGCACCCGGCTCTGGCTCTACCACAAGCCCGCAGGCCTGGTGACCACCAATTCAGATCCCGAAGGGCGCCCGACAGTTTTCGAGAACCTTCCGGCAGACCTTCCGCGGGTTCTGTCGATCGGCCGTCTCGACATCAACACGGAAGGCCTTCTTCTGCTGACCAACGACGGCGGGTTGTCGCGTGTCCTGGAACTGCCGACAACAGGCTGGCTGCGACGCTATCGTGTCCGCGCCCATGGGGAGATCGATCAGGAAGCGCTCGACAAACTGAAGGAGGGCATCGCTGTTGATGGCGTCCTCTACGGCTCGATCGATGCTACACTCGACCGGAGCCAGGGTCGCAACGTCTGGATTACGCTCGGCCTTCGCGAAGGCAAGAACAGGGAAGTGAAAAACGTCCTGGGCGCTCTGGGGCTGGAGGTCAACCGGTTGATCCGGATCTCCTACGGTCCGTTCCAGCTCGGCGATCTTCCCGAAGGTCATGTGGTCGAGGTGCGTGGCCGTATGCTTCGCGACCAACTGGGGCCGCGTCTGATCGAAGAAGCCAAGGCCAATTTCGACGCGCCCATCTACAATGATCGCGATGTCGAGCGGGAGAGGCCGCCGCTCGACGAGCAACCCGCTTCCGATCAGCGCAAGCCTAGCCGTCCACGCTCGTCCCGCCCCGACGACCGGCGGGAAGCCGCCCTTGCCCGTCTCGATACGAGACCGGGCGAGCGCAGGTCTGGTGACAAGCCGCAGGGCAAGGGGCTCGGCAAGCGTGGGAGATCGGATGATCGCGGCCCCGTAAATGACGGCCCCAAGAAACGGCCCCCGTTGGGTACCACCCGTACGGCCAATGTCTGGATGGCGCCGGGCGCCCGTCCGACCGTCGGTGGCAAGACGAGCAAGGCGTCGGCTCGCTCCGAGGCCGAGCAGCTTTTCCGGAAGGACGCCGGCAGCGAACGCCGCGTCGTCGTCAACCGTGCGGAAGACGATCGCGACTGGATCCGGTCGGAGGAGCCCGCGCGGCGCAGCAGAGACGGCGAGGGTGGCGACTTTGGCCGAAAGCGCGCCTTTGGCGGCCGGCCGGAGCGTGCCGAGCGCGATGGAGCGGATCGGCCCAGAGGTGAACGTGGCTTTGGTGACAGGCCGCGGGGAGACCGACAGCGGCGGCATGAGGAGGGCGAAGGGCCTTCGCGAGCACGATCTTTCCGTACCGATGACCGCTCCGAGCCGAACCGCGGTGGCCACAATGCCGGGGAGACCCCGCGAAGCGGCAAGCCCGCCGGCAAGTCTTTCGCCGGCAAGCGCGGCGGTTCCAAGGGCTTCTCGGCAAAGGGGTCCGGTGGACATGGGAAGCCGCCTGGCAAGCCGGGGGGACGCTCACCTGCCGGTGGGGGACCGAGGGACAGTGGTGCCCGAAGTGGCGGCCCGAGAAGCGGTCGCCCCAAAAGCGGTGGCAAGCCGCGCACACCGAGGGGATAGCGGCCAATGCGCATTGTCGGCGGCGAGTTCCGTGGTCGGCCCTTGGCCAGTCCCAAAAGCGACGACATCCGGCCGACAATCGACCGGACACGCGAAAGCCTGTTCAACATCATAGGTCACGTCTATCCAGAGGCTCTGGATGGCACGAGAGTGATCGACCTTTTCGCCGGGACCGGCGCTGTCGGTCTTGAGGCGCTGTCGCGTGGCTGCCGCCACGCCCTCTTCGTCGAGAACGGCGTCGAGGGCCGGGGCCTGCTGTGGGAGAACATCGACGCTCTTGGACTGCATGGGCGCACACGCATCCTCAGACGGGACGCGACGAAGCTCGGGCCGGTCGGAACCATGGAGCCCTTCCACTTCCTGTTCGCCGATCCGCCCTATGGTCAAGGACTGGGCGATGCTGCGATGATGTCTGCCCATGTCGGCGGGTGGCTCGTGCCCGGCGCTCTGGCCATTCTCGAGGAACGGGCGGACGTGACGCCGTCCGTCCATGCCGTCTTCAAGCCCCTGGAGAGCAGGATCTTCGGCGACACCAAGGTTGCGTTGTTTCGCTATCAGCCGAACTGAGGCACGGCGATGGACGTCAAGCTCGCTTTTCAGGATACCGGGAGCATCGACAGGAAGAGCGGACTGACCTTTGCAGTTGCGTTCGGCGGAGGTGGTGCACGGGGCGTTTCCCATATCCAGATCATAGAGGCCTTGGATGAGCTCGGCATAAGGCCGGCGGCAATTTCAGGCTCTTCGATCGGGGCGATCATCGGCGCCGGAATGGCGTCCGGTATGAGAGGGTGCGATATCCGGACCTACGTGGTCGAGACGGTTGGCAACAGGGGCGCTCTGTTGAACCGGCTGTGGAGCCTTGGCCCCGCGACGATGCGCGACAAGTTCGGTGGGTTCCGCCTTGGCCACTTCAATCTCGAACGTATCCTTGATGCCTTCTTGCCGCCGGGGGTCCCGAAGGACTTCGCAGATCTCGTGATCCCGTTGAAGGTCTCGGCGACCGATTATTACGGGCAGGCGGAGGTTATTCTGGAACAGGGCGATCTGCGGCAGGCGCTCGCGGCCTCCGCGGCCATTCCCGGCCTATTTATGCCCGTGCGGGTCAACGGCCGCATCATGATTGATGGCGGGGTGTCCAATCCGGTGCCCTACGAGCATCTGATGGACCTTGCCGACGTCGTTATCGGGGTTGATGTGGTCGGCGCGCCGGAGGGAGACGGCACCCAAGTCCCCAACCGCATCGACAGTCTCATTGGAGCCAGCCAGCTTACGATGCAGACGAGCATCTCTCTCAAGCTGAAGCTGCAGCCGCCGCACATTTTCCTGCGCCCTTCGGTCAATCGCTTCCGGGTTCTGGATTTCTTGAAGGCCCGCGAGATTCTGGCCGAGTCCGAAGGTGTCAAGGATGATCTGAAACGTGCGATAGACGCGCTCCATGCGGTGGTCGATCGCTAGTCCGCTTCGGCCGCCGGCTCGTGTTTGCGCTCCTCCGGAGGGTTCGTTCTCTTCGGCTTGATCAGAGGTTCGGGACGGACCGGCCGGTTGAGCAGCATCTCGCTGCCTGCTCCAAGTCCCTGGACCGCCTGGATCTGCAGCCGTTCTTCATCGCGTCTGCGGATGTCGTCACCGATCTCCTCTGCAGCCGCCTCACTCGTGCCAAGAGCCTGAAGAGACCGGCGGCCGAACAGGAGACCGGATTCCAGAGTTTCACGAAGCTCGTATTCGACGTTATTGGCCCGAAGCGACAGCGAGTGCAGGCGATCATAGGAGCGGACGAACAGACGCACGTCGGGGAACTCGGAGCGTATCAGGCTGACAATGCGATCTGTTGTCTCCCGCTTCTGCGTCGTGACGGCCACGATCTTGGCTCGCTCGATACCCGAGGCCACCAGGACATCACGGCGGGTCCCGTCACCGAAATAGATCCGGAAGCCGAAGCTCGCGGCTTGACGGATCCTGGCGGGGGAATCGTCGATGACGGTCACGTCGCTGCCGCCCGCCAGAAGGATCTGCGCCGCGATCTGCCCGAAGCGGGAGAAGCCGATCATCAGTACGTCTGCTCCCGCACCGTCGAAATCCTCCTCCAGTTCTTCGCGCGTCTCGTCGCTCAGCAGGCGCCTGGAGAGGATGGAGCCGAGGGGCGTCAGGGCCATCGAGAGCGTCACCACCGAGATGAGAAGCGAGGCTGTGGCCGAGGAGAGCAGCCCTGCGGCTGTTGCAGTGGTGAAAAGCACGAAGCCGAACTCGCCCCCCTGGGGCAGCAGGAAGGCGATGCGCATGGCATGGTCATGCGTCGAACCCCAGAACCGGCACAGGGCGTAGATCAACAATCCCTTCACGATCATGAACACCGGAACAGCGGGCAGGATGAACAGCAGGTTGTCGAGGATCACGTGGAGTTCCAGCGACAATCCGACAGCCATGAAGAACAGGGCCAGCAGCAAGCCTCGGAAAGGTTCAATGTCGGCTTCCAGTTCGTGGCGATAGGAAGATTCTGCCAGCATGACGCCCGAAAGGAATGCGCCCATGGCCATCGACAGCCCCACCGCCTGCATGGCGGCAGCCGATCCAAGCACCACGAGCAGGGCGGCGGCGATCATTACCTCGCGTGCTCCTGCTCGGGCAATCACCTGGAACATCGGTGTCAGCAGATAACGCCCGGCGAGGACCATGGCGCCCACGGCGGCGACCGCGTTGACGAAATCGGTGAGCGGCGACGTTTGCGACTCCGCCGTACCGGGAGCAAGAATCGTGATCAGCGCCAGCAGGGGGACGATCGCCAGGTCCTGAAGGAGCAGGATGGAGAAGGCTCGCTGACCATAACGGCTGTTCGTATCGCCCTCGTCGTTGAGGATCTGCAGTGCGAAGGCGGTAGAAGACAATGCAAGGCCAAAGCCGATGATGATGCTGCCCTGCCATGCCGCGAGGCCGGCGACATAGGCAAGCGCCGTCAGCGTCAGCCCTGTGAGCGCCACCTGAGCCGGGCCGAGGCCGAAGACGTCCCCACGCATCTGCCACAAGCGCGACGGCTTCAGTTCGAGGCCGATCATGAAGAGCAGGAAGACTACGCCCAATTCGGAGAAATGCAGGACGTCTTCGGCTTCGATCACCTGCTGCAGAAGAGGGCCGATGAGCACTCCTGCTGCCAGATAGCCGAGCACCGTGCCGAGGCCGAGCTTCTTGAACAGGGGTGCGGCGATCACAGCCCCCGACAACAGGAGAAGCAACTGAAAAAGAAACGATTCTGGCGCAACCATCCGGGACTCTCGAGATTCTGCGGCTAGAGCGAAAGGGCTGGCTGCGACGACCAGCCATTTTCTCCCGTCGGGATCGTGATCATGCTATGGCACTCCCAGACATACTGTCCGTTGGGTTGGGCAGGGGCCGGTCTCCCGATGGATGGCACAAGCGATCCGTCCTCCCGAAGGCCCGCAGCAATGGGCTTCGCGGCCGCTTTCGTCCCAGATAGGAGAGCCGCCCGGGTAAACGCTGTTTACTCCCATCCCTACATCCATTGCCACCTTTTTTCAGGAATCGGCGCGGCGACCTTGATGCGTCTCCTGGTGCACAATAAATGGAGCGATAATGAAAGGCTTGCAATCATGACCTCCCAAATCGATTCTGCTGCCCTGCTTTCCCGCGCCAGCGAACTCATAGATCTAGCAAGGGCCGCGGGAGCGGATCAGGCTGATGCGGTGGTGGTGCGCTCCCGCTCGCGTTCCGTCAGTGTCCGCCTCGGGAAGGTCGAGGGGACGGAAGCCTCGGAAAGCGACGATTTTGCCCTCCGCGTCTTTGTCGGCAACAGAGTGGCGAGCGTATCCGCAAATCCTGGATCCGACATGAAGACCCTCGCGGAGCGCGCCGTTGCCATGGCCCGGGTTTCGCCGGAGGACCCTTTTGCATGTCTGGCGGACGAGAACGATCTCGCAGGCTCCTATCCGGATCTGGATCTTTTTGACGCCACCGAAGTGCCAACCGAGGATCTTCGGACAGCGGCGCTCGAGATGGAGCAGGCGGCGCTGGATGTTGCCGGCGTCACCAACTCCTCTGGTGCCGGGGCTTCGGCCGGGATGGGCGGTCTGGTTCTCGTGACGTCGCACGGTTTCTCGGGAAGCTACATGGCGACGCGCTTCGGCCGCTCGGTCAGCGTCATCGCTGGCGAAGGCACCCGAATGGAGCGAGACTACGACTTCGACAGTCGCCTCTACGCCGCCGATCTTGACGATCCGCGCCTGATCGGGCGCCGGGCCGGCGAAAGGGTGGTCAAGCGCATCAATCCTCGGCAGGTCGCAACGGGCAAGGATGTCCCGGTTATCTTTGATCCACGGGTCGCGCGTGGCTTCGTCGGCCATATCGCGGCTGCGATCAATGGCGCCTCGGTCGCGCGCAAGACGAGCTTCCTGCGCGACAGGATGGGGCAGCAGGTTCTGAAGGCCGGACTGAGCATCACGGATGATCCGCTGGTCGTGAGAGGTGCGTCGTCGCGCCCCTTCGACGGCGAAGGGGTGACGGGCAGGCGTCTGGTGATGATCGAAGACGGTGTTCTCAAGCACTGGTTCCTCTCAACCTCGGCTGCGCGTGAACTCGCCCTCTCGACCAATGGCAGGGGGGTGAGGGGTGGTACGTCGGTGGTGCCGGCGTCCACGAACCTGGCCCTCGAACCGGGCGAGCTTACTCCGCAAGACCTCCTGCGTTCCGTCGGCACGGGCTTCTATGTCACTGAGTTGATCGGGCAGGGCGTCAACATGATCACCGGCGAATATAGCCGGGGCGCGACCGGCTTCTGGATCGAGAATGGCGAGATCGCATATCCGGTATCGGAAGTGACCATCGCCTCCAATCTCAAGGACATGTTCATGCGCATCACTCCGGCCAACGATATCGATCGCAAATTCGGCGTGGCGTCGCCGACGATCATGATCGAGGGAATGACGCTGGCGGGGCGCTGATCCTATGGCCGAGGAGAGCTGGCAAGACGATCTGGAACTCATAGTCGATGCGGCACGTCAGGCTGCCCAGATCGCTCATGGCTATTTCGGCCAGTCTCCGGAAGTCTGGTGGAAGAACGAAGGCTCTTCGCCAGTGAGCGTCGCCGACTTCGCGGCCAACGATCGCCTGCAAAGCCTGCTTCTGAAGGCTCGGCCCCACTATGGCTGGCTTTCCGAGGAAACGGACGATGACGCCGTTCGGCTTTCCAGGGAGACGCTCTTCGTCGTCGATCCTATCGATGGAACACGTGCCTTCATCAATGGTGAAAAGACCTGGTGTGTGTCCGTTGCCGTCGTGCATCGGGGGGAGCCGGTTGCCGGCGTTTTGGTCGCGCCAGCGCTTGAAGAAGAGTTCTGCGCCGTGTGCGATGGACCCGCTCTGAAAAACGGCAGCAGGATCGACGTTACGGCCGGGCGCACCGAGGGCCGGCTTGTCATCGCGGCAGACGAAAAGCTCGTCAAGAAGTTCGAACCGGTTTTCCGGTCGGAGGTCCGCCGCGTCGGGCATATCCCATCGCTCGCTTATCGGCTTGCCATGGTCGCGGAAGGGAGGATCGACGGGACAGTCGTCAAGCGGAACTCTCATGATTGGGATCTGGCGGCAGCCGACCTTATCCTGAAACGTGCCGGAGGATGCCTTGTTGACCTCGATGGCAGACGGCTGGTCTACAATCGCGAAACTGTCGTCCATGGAATGTTGGTCGCCGGTGCTGAACATGCGGTGCGCAGCCTCTTGCCGCAGCTTACGCCTTGAGCGTCGGGTTGACCTTTACAGGAGAATGCAGCAGACGAGGGACCGGAGGAGCTGGAACGAGTGGATTTCGGACAATGACGGACACAGGCGAAAAGAAACAACTCCTGCACTTGGTCTTCGGTGGCGAGCTAAAAAGCCTCGAAGGCGTTGAGTTCAAAGACCTCGGCAAGCTCGACATCGTAGGGATCTATCCCGACTACGCAAGCGCCCTCGTCGCCTGGCGAGCCAAGGCGCAGCAGACGGTCGATAACGCCGAGATGCGCTATTTCATCGTTCACATGCACCGTTTGCTCGATCCCGGGTCCAACCCGGCGTGAGGGCAAATACGAATTGCTGCAGGTCCTGCGTCCCGCGGCTTTGTTGACATATCTCCGCCTTGAGAACCCTTTTTTGACGTATTTGTAACAAAGAGAATTTTTAACTAAGCATAGCAATCGGAGGGTGCGAATTGGCGAGGGTCCCCGCGGATCGAGGGCACGTGCGATGAGCAGCAGGGTCGCACGCCTTGCGCTTCTTGGCTACCGGTTGAGTGGCGTCGTGCTCTATCCGCTGGTCGGGCCCTACCTGACTTACCGGGCCATGAAGGGGAAGGAAGACAAGTCACGCCGCCTGGAGCGGCTTGGCTATGCAAGCCTTCCTCGCCCCCGGGGGCCGCTCATCTGGATGCATGCGGCAAGCGTCGGCGAAACACTGGCGATAATGCCGCTGATACGCGAGTTGCGCCGCCGTGAAATTCATGTGCTGCTCACGACCGGTACCGTCACCTCTGCGAACCTCATTCGATCCCGGCTAGCCGACGAGGTGCTCCATCAATATGTTCCGCTGGACGTCAAGTTTCCGATCAAACGCTTCATAAGCTATTGGAGACCGGACGCCTGCATAACCGCAGAATCCGAGATATGGCCGACCACCGTTTCGGAACTTGCGCGTCGCGGCATCCCGCAGATCCGCGTCAACGCTCGCATTTCCGACCGTTCTTTCGAGCGTTGGCGCAGGCGCAGCACGATCGCCGAAGCTCTCTTTGAAAAGATGGCGCTTGTGGTAGCCCAGTCGGATCTTGATGCCGAACGGTTCCGCGATCTGGGTGCCTGGCCGGTCGTGGTCTCCGGCAACCTGAAAAGTGACACGGATCCTCCTCCTTGCGACGAGGCACTTCTTGCCAGATACCGCAATGAGATTGGTGGCCGCAGAACCTGGGCGGCGATATCAACCTTCGAAGGCGAGGAAGAAGCGGTAGCATCGGTGCATCGAGCGCTGAAGCCCAAGAATGGTCAACTGACAATACTGGTGCCTCGACATCCAGATCGTGCCGATGCGGTAGAGGCCATGTTGAAGGATGCGGGCCTCAGCGTAGCTCGACGTTCCCGGGACGAGCCTGTGACCCCCGAGACCGATGTTTTCCTGGGCGATAGCATCGGGGAGATGGGGCTCTACCTCCGGCTGACGGAAATCGCCTTTGTCGGCAAGTCTCTTGCAGAAGCCGTGGGGGGGCAAAATCCCCTGGAACCGGCCATGCTGGGATGTGCTGTTCTGTCCGGGCCCAACGTGCAGAATTTCCGCGATGCATACCAACTGCTGGTGCGGAAAGGCGGAGCACGCATCGTCAAGGATGCGGAGATGCTCACCAAGGCGGCCCATTACCTGATGATAAACGATGCGGCGCGCGAAAAAATGATCGCAGCCGGTCATGAGGCCATGGAGGAGATGCGTGGCGCACTGGCGAGCACGGTGAAGGCGCTCGAACCCTATATCAATCCCTTGACGGTGAGTGCGCGGCTTCAGCCGAAGACGGTCAGGGCCGCCCGATGAACGACCACAGGTTTGCCGACATAGCAGGTATCGTTTTTGACAAGGACGGCACCTTGCTGCGCTATGACGAGAGCTGGGGTCCGGTGAACCGGGAAGCGGCTCGTATCGCCGCTGCAGGCAGGGGGGAACTTGAACCGAAGCTCCTTTTGGCAGGTGGCATGGACCCCATTACCGGTCACACGCGGGCAGACAGCCTGCTTGCCGCTGGCAATGCAGAAGAAATCGCCAGGGGGTTTGTTGCCGCTGGTTCTCCACTTGATGTGGCGGCGCTGACGCTCCTGCTTGATGAACTCTTTGTCCGCGCAGCCACATTCTCGGTGCCGGTCACCGATCTGGGTGGTTTCTTTTCGCGCCTAAGGGCCCGCGGTTATAAACTCGGCGTTGCCTCGAGCGACAACGAGGAAGCGATCCGGCAGACGGCTATTCGCTTCGGTTTCCTACAGCATCTCGACTTTCTTGCCGGGTACGACAGCGGCCATGGCGTCAAGCCGGAGCCCGGGATGCTGAACGGCTTCTGCCAAAGCGTCGGGCTCGAACCGGCGCAGGTGGCCGTTGTCGGGGACAACAATCACGACATGCACATGGGCGCGCGGGCTGGCATAGGTCTCAAGG
>JAEYTV010000490.1 GCA_023433855.1 Pseudomonadota bacterium
GCTTCGGGCAGGTGGCGAGACCATGCTGCGCAGCGGGGGTGAAATCGGCAGCTTATTGTTTTCTGCGGCTTCGGGTCTCACCGGCCTTTCCGATCTGCGCAAGCAACTCGAGGCGGAGGCGGACAGCATCTATGCACCGCGCCGCTCCAAGGACAGGCTGTTCTATCAGGTGCTGGACGCCCATGACGAAGCTCGCAGGGCCGAACGCGAAAGCGAGCTGAAGTCGATCGACTGGAAAAACCTCCTGAAGGAACAGGTCGAGATCGAAGCGGATCTCGCAACGGTGCAGCAGGATCGCCAGGAGACGAAACGCGCCCTCGATCGCCTGCGCAAGCTCCTCGCGCTTGAGCCGGTCTTGCGGGAGATCGATCGGGAGCGGGCGCTGCTTGAGGGATACGAAGCATACTCGGACCTGCCGGCAGAATTCGAGGAAAGGCTGGCCGATGCGATGGCGGCGGCAGGTCGGAACGCACTGTCTCGCCAATCACTCCAAACTGAAGTGGAGCGATTGGCTGCCGAGATCGGCGCGAGCCGGGTCGACGAGGCCCTGCTTATGGCAGTACCGAGGATTGTCGCCGCACATTCGGAAATGGGCGCATACCTCAAGGCGCGGGAAGATATAGCCCGTGTCGGGGGTGAGGTGGACGAGTTCGACCTGCGCCTGTCCCAGGCGGCCCGGAGACTGGGCTGCGGCAGTGTCGAGGAGCTTCAGCGGATCCAGCCGACGGATGCTGATCTGGCGCGCCTGAGGACGCTGGTCGATGAAGGTACCGGGCTCGATCGTGACCTCCAGCAACTGCGGCAACGGATCCATGAAGAACAGGATATCCTGCGGCGTTTGAACGCCGAAGGGATAGACGGGCGGGTGATGGATCCCAAGCCGTGGACGGAGCAGCTTGCGGCACTGCGACCCGACCTCGCCGCCATCGGCGATATGGAAGCGGTGGAGGTGAGGGCAGCCCGCGCCGAAGCAAACTTTGCCGCCGCTGCCGGTCGTCTTGATCCGCCAGCCAGGGATGTCGAGAAACTGCTGACGTCTCCGCTTCCTGACCTCGCCACTCTGATCGGCCACCGTCGGCTGATCGAAGAGGCGCAGGTAGAGCACACGGCGGCGCAGCAGAAACTCCTTGCCATTGGAGATGAACTGAAAGCGGTGGCCTACCAGATGGCCTCCTTGGAGGAGCAGGGGAGGATCGTTTCCCCGCAAGACATTGCGGCCGCGCGTGACCGCCGGGACGAACAGCTCGTTGCCGTAAGGTCAGAACCGTCCAACGGTGCTTTGAACACGCTGAAGGACGCGATCGACGAAGCGGACCAGCTCGCCGATGCGGCGCTGGCGGATGCTGAACGAGTTTCACGTCATGCGCACCTCCGGCTGCGGGAGCGGGAGCTCGAGAGCCAGCTCGCATCCGCTGCAGCTTCTGCGAAGGAAGCGGAGATTGCAGCCTCCGATGCCGTCACTGCATTCGAGGACTTGTTCCACGCAACCCCTGTTTCTCCGTCCACGCCCGAACGGATGATCGAATGGCGCCGCGCGGTCGAGGGACTTTCGGTCCTCTTCGATGCCGCCAACGATGTAAAGGACGAACTACAGGCCCTGCGTCTCAAGGAGCAGAAGCTGAGACCATCCCTCGGGGCGCTGGCTGAGGCATTGGGCGTGAACGCGGCGACCTTGCCAACCGCTGCCCTGGCGCGCGCGGTGGAACGTCGCCTCGCCGAAGTCTCGGAGCGCTGGCTCGAAAGCCGAGCGATCGCCGGCAAGCGGCACTCGGCGGAGGAGACGCTGGTCCGGCTGGAGGAGCGGGAAGTAGCTCTGAAATGTGATTTGGACAGGTGGCGCAACGATTTTGCGGCGGCGGCGTCATCGATCGGCCTGCCGGAGGATGCAGCGGCGGACATGGCAATCGCTGCACTGGATGTCTGGCGCGTCGTCCCAGACCTGCTGTCCGAGCGTGAAAACCGCAACCGACGTGTTCGGGGCATGGCCCGCGATATGGAGCGTTTCGAGGGAGAGGTCGGCGATCTGTGCCGCGAGGTGGGCGCCGACCTTCTGTCCATTCCAGCCGACGTCGCAGCGGGGCTGCTGAACGAACGCGCCATGGCTGCAAAGGCAGAAGAAAATCGGCGGGCCGCGCTCTCGGCTGATCTGACACGAGCGGATGAGGCCCTGCTTCGCCTCCGGGAAGAGGCAGAGGCAATCCAGACACAACTAGGAAGCTTGGCCCAGACCCGTTCCAGGCCCGTCTCCGAGCTCGCAGCGGTTGTGGAAGACCTGCGCCAGCGAAACCACATACAGGCTGCCCTTCGGCAATGCCGGGCACGCTTTGCCGAGCAGTCGGACGGCGCCGATGAGGAGGAGGTTCGCGCTGGTCTGGTAGGTTTTGACCGCGTAGCTGCTGCCCTCGAAATCGAACGCCTCGAAGCAGAGGATGGCCGGCAGGTCGATCGGATTTCTTCGCTGCGGGCGAAGGAGGCCGAGAATGTGAGGCGGCGCCGCGAACTGGAAAGCGGTATCGGAGCCGAGCGGGCGGTCTATCAGAAGCTATCTGCGGAAGAGGACGCGAAGCAGCTTGCGCGGCGGTGGGTCGTGTTGAAGCTCGCGGCAAGCCTGCTTGCAAACTCGATGGAAGCTTATCGGGAAAGACAGGCGGATCCGGTCATGAAACGCGCCGGGCAGCTTTTTTCCGCCCTGACTGGAAACCGCTTTGCGCGTCTCGTGCAGGTCTACGATGAGAAGGACGAGCTTCAGCTCGCCGCCGAACGGAACAACGGAGAACAGGTGTCCCTCCCGGGGCTTAGTGAGGGTACCTGCGACCAGCTCTATCTTTCGCTGCGACTCGCGTTCCTCGAAGATTACTGTAGCCGCAACGAGCCCGCACCGCTGGTCCTGGACGACATATTCCAGACCTTCGATGACGAGCGCACGGCCGCGGGCCTGCGTACCCTGGCGGATGCCGGAGGCACTTTCCAAACCATCCTTTTCACTCACCAGCTGAGCCTCGTTGAGACGGCGCGCCGGGAGGTTGGCGACGCGCTGGATGTCGTTAGCCTTGAGCAGGCTTAGGATGTTGGACGAGACAGAGGAAGCGTGGCCGCCAGGTCCAGGCAGGCTATCGGGCCAGCAAACGTCCTGCGGGCGGATGGAGCTGCCGGTTCGGCGAGCGCAAAATCACAGGCGATCTTGTCCGGCAAAGGCAGGATCAGCAGGTTGAAACGCCTGGCATCCATCATCTCGGCGCTGAAGGTAATTCGATAGTCTTCGGTGGTCGCTGTGAAGCCTGCTCGCCGCGACAGCTTCTCGCGGAGGTATGTTCTCGTCTGCGGGGTGAGAGGCAACGCGTAGCGGTCGATGGCCGCGAAGACCTCGCGCAGCACTGCAAGCTCGACGATTGGGTCAGTATGGCTGATTTTCAGCCGGAAGCTACGAATGGTGTCCGGCGAGGACCCTCTCGATTGGATGAACAACGAGGCCTGCTCAACGGCTGTGCCGAACTCCTGGAAAAACACGCATTCCCATCCATCATCCGTGGCGGTGAAGCTCGGGTCGCCGGCTTGGTTTTTCAGCAGGCTGCAGCGCTCCTCCGCTGAAAGCAGCGGGGTCTTCCGAAAGGTCGCGGTGTCCGCAAGGGTCGTGTTTATCAGCCGGGAAGGGAAGACGGGATCAGCTGGCTGCCGCTGCACTTGAATGGCGGCGGGAGTCGATGGTAGCAGGTAATCCTCAAGCCCCAGCTGGCGAACTAGTCGTTTGTAGTTTCGGCCTTCGTTGACAGCGAGCACAGTGGTTCCGAGCACGGCAAGCACCGCTGCAAGGAAGACGCAGAAGATCAGGGCCGCGCCGCGTTGCCTCAGGCGAACGTCCGCGGGCGTAGATATATCTCCGCTCTGGTGTTTCGGCATCCACTCCATTCCGGCCAGGACACGGTCCGGCGGTCAGCTGGTGGCATATCATATTGCACCGCAGCCTGGAAATGCTCATCGACGGGCTCTAATGCCGAGCCGACACATTCACCCTTGCTTCCAATTGCCCCAACTCGTGCGGCAAGGCCGCCTCTTCGCACCTTCGATCGTCGTCTTGAGGGGACGGCGTTAACCAAACCGGTTAGAGCGCATTTAACTCAACTTGTTTAGGTTCGCTCCGGAAAGACAAGCACCCTGCCGACTATGGCCCTAAAAGCGCACAGGAATTTTATTTTTGAGAGCTTCTCGCAATCCGGCTTGTTGTTGTTGCATCGGTGTGCTTTTCAAGGGCAGGCGGATTCAGGCGGGATCTCTGCATGGCAGGCTTCCAAGCGCATCTCGCATGGACTTGGAGGACGGAATTTGAAGCGACTGACTGCGATGATGATCTGCGCGACCTTGGCTGGTTGTCAGGCCGTGCCGGGTGAGGGGCCACTGACGGCCGATATCAAAGCGGATGCAGGTCGCTCCCCCAGCCAGATCGGCCGCGTCGACGCGGCGGTGTTCGAC
>JAEYTV010000493.1 GCA_023433855.1 Pseudomonadota bacterium
GCTCTGCATGCGGCGCTCGACCGCAAAAATATAATGAGAAGCCGCTTCCAGCCGATGCGCCCGGGGCAGGTCTTTGAAGTGCCGGCTTGACGACGACCCGCCGGGTTTGCTTGATGCTCGAACTAGACGGAAGGGAAAGTTATGCAGATCGAACTGGAGCGAAACGCCGACGCCACCCGCATCCAGCGCCTGAAGGCGATGACCGATGCGACCCATCGCCAGCTCGATCAGCGCATCATGGCGGCCGAACCCTTCGCCAGCCGCGAGCGCTACGCCCTGTTTCTTGCTGTGCAGCACCGTTTCCATGCAGATGTCGCGCCGCTCTACGCCGATGCCAGGCTGAATGCGCTGCTGCCGGATCTCGCCTCGCGTTGCCGGCTGGCTGCGCTGCGGAAGGACATCGCCGATCTGCAAGGCGCGGAGGCCGAGGCTCTGGAACCTCGGAATGGCACTCTCTCCGTCGATGCCGCCCTGGGATGGGTCTATGTCGCCGAAGGCTCCAACCTCGGGGCCGCCTTCCTCCTGAAGGAAGCGGCGAAGCTCGGCCTGTCGGAAGACTTCGGGGCGCGGCATCTGGCGGGCCACCCGGAGGGCCGCGGCCTGCATTGGCGCATGTTCGTCACCGCCTTCAATGGGCTGACGCTTGGCGAAGCGGAAGAAACCGAAGCCGCCGAAGGAGCCAGATCGGCGTTCCGGCGGGTCCATGGTCTCGTTGACGAGATCTTCGGCTGAATCATCCTCCAGTGCAGCTCAGCGTCTTGTCGCCACCCAGATGACGTGCTTGGCGCCGCGCTTGCCGTTTGCGCGTGTGTGGATGACCTCGGCATCATACCCCGCTTCCTTCAGACGTCGGGTAAACCTCTCGTCGGGCCCGGACGACCAGACGGACAGGACGCCGCCAGGGCGCAGAGCTCTATGCGCCGAACGCAGGCCGGCGGAGCTGTAGAGCGCGTCATTTGATTCCCGGGTCAGGCCATCCGGCCCGTTGTCCACATCAAGCAGGATGGCGTCAAAGCCGGACTTCGTCGAGCGGATCAATTCAGCCACATCCCCTTGGTGGATGTGCGTGCGAGGATCATCCAGGCATCCTTCAAATACCTCAGCCATCTCACGCCGCGCCCAGGTGATAACTGCCGGCACCAGTTCGGCGACCGTCACGGTTGCCGTGACAGGCAATAAAGACAAGGCTGCTCGCAGCGTGAAACCCATGCCCAGGCCGCCGATCAGCACATTCGGATCCGGACGGTTGGCGATCTTCTGTTGAGAAAGGGTGGCCAACGCTTCTTCGGATCCGCTAAGCCTGCTGTTCATCAGCTCATTGGACCCGAGCATGATGGAGAATTCACGGCCCCGCTGCTTCAGCCGCAGCTCGCCGCCGTCACCGGGTATCTTTGCGGAGTCCAGCTGAATCCAGGGTAGCATAGTCAAGCCTCGTTCTTCGGGGCTTCCTATCACGTAGCGGGGCTTTGCACCATTCTCCACAGAGGGATCTTCAGAGGCACACCACTGGTAATTGACCGATATTTCCGCCATATACGGCCGGAAACGGGGCAATTCCCGCAATGGGATCATCTATCATGGCCGGTATGGTCGAATTCGCGAAGATGAACGGGCTTGGCAACAAGATCCTGGTGGTCGACATGCGCGGCCGGGCCGACAAAGTGACGCCTGAGGCGGCAATCGCGCTGAATGCCAACCCTGCCACCCAGTTCGACCAGATCATGGCAATCCACGATCCCAAGACGAACGGCACCGATGCCTGGATTGATATCCTGAACTCTGATGGCTCCAAGGCTCAGGCCTGCGGCAACGGCACCCGTTGCGTGGTGCAGGCACTGGCAGCGGAAACTGGCCGCAGGACTTTCACCTTCCAGACCGTCGCCGGCATCCTCAATGCCGAAGAACATGAGGACGGCTCCATCTCTGTCGACATGGGCAAGCCAGTCTTCGCCTGGGATCGAATCCCATTGGCAGAGGAATTCTTCGACACCAGCCGCATCGAGCTGCAGATCGGACCGATCGACGCGCCAATCCTGCATTCCCCCGCTGCCATGTCGATGGGCAACCCGCACGCGATCTTCTGGGTCGACAGGGACCCAATGGCGTTCGATCTGGAACGGTTCGGTCCGCTGCTCGAAAATCACCCGATGTTTCCGGAAAAGGCGAATATCACGCTGGCCCAGGTGACATCCGGCAGCTCGCTGCGGACCCGCACCTGGGAACGTGGCGCCGGCTTGACGCTGGCCTGCGGTTCGGCCGCCTGCGCCGCCGCTGTTTCTGCCGCCCGCACCGGGCGCACGGATCGCAAAGTAACGATCGATGTGGCATCTGCACCCACCCGCCAGCCGCTGGTGATCGAGTGGCGCACTGACGATCATGTGGTGATGACAGGGCCCGCCGAATGGGAATGGTCGGGCAAGCTCGATCCCGCGACGGGCGCTTTCGAGCGCGATGCAGAGCCGGAGGCTCGGGCCCAGTGAGTGGCGTCGAACTCATAACCTTCGGCTGCAGGCTCAATACCTATGAGTCGGAGGTGATGCGTGCGGAGGCCGAGAAGGCCGGCCTGAACAACGCCGTGCTGGTCAATACCTGCGCCGTCACCGGTGAAGCCGTGCGCCAGGCCCGCCAGGCGATCCGTCGCGCGCGCCGCGACAATCCGCATGCGCGCATCATCGTCACCGGTTGTGCGGCGCAGACGGAGAAGCAGACCTTTGCGGAGATGCCCGAGGTGGATGCCGTGCTCGGCAACGGCGAAAAGCTCAACAGCGCCTCCTACCGGGCATTGCCGGATTTTGGCGTTTCGGCGGAAGAAAAGCTGCGCGTCAACGACATCATGAGCGTCAAGGCGACGGCGCCACAAATGGTCAAGCACATCGACGGGCATGTGCGCGCCTTCGTCCAGGTGCAGAACGGCTGCGACCATCGCTGCACCTTCTGCATCATCCCTTATGGCCGCGGCAATTCTCGCTCGGTCCCGATGGGCGCTGTGGTGGATCAGGCGCGGAAGCTTGTCGAGGCCGGTTATCGCGAGATCGTCCTGACCGGCGTCGATGCGACGAGCTACGGCGCCGATCTTCCCGGTCAGCCGACGCTTGGCTACCTCGCCAAGACGCTGCTGCGCCAGGTGCCGGAGATCTTGCGCCTGCGCCTGTCGTCCATCGACAGCATCGAGGCCGACAAGCATCTTTGGGATCTGATCGCAGACGAGCCACGCTTCATGCCGCATCTGCACCTGTCCTTGCAGCACGGCGACGACCTGATCCTGAAGCGGATGAAGCGGCGCCACAGCCGCGACGATGCGCTCGGGTTTGCCGAGCAGGCGCGCAGGCTGCGGCCGGACATTGCCTTCGGCGCCGACATGATCGCCGGCTTCCCCACCGAAACGGAAGAGATGGCCGAGAATGCCGCGACGCTTGCCGAAGAGGCCGGCATCTCCTTCCTCCATGTCTTTCCCTACAGCCCGCGCCCCGGCACACCGGCTGCGCGCATGCCGCAGCTCGACCGAGCGCTGGTGAGGGAACGGGCAGCGCGTCTTCGGGCGCGCGGCGAGGCTCTGCATCGCGCGCACCTCGACCGCATGGTCGGCAGTGAACAGACGATCATCGTCGAGATGAACGGCATGGCGCATACGGAGAACTTTTCGCTGGTTGCAGCACCCGGCCTTATTCCCCGCGACCTCCAGCGCGTTATCATTACCGGTCATAATGGCCGGCATCTCGAGATGCAGGTTTCTCCCGTACATTCGTCGCGGGCAGCATAACCGGAGCGGATTTTTCATGGCATTGAGTTTCATCAGGCGCGTCTTCACCTTCGGCGACAAACCGGCGGACCAGGAACAGCAGACCGCCGCGCGGCCAGAAGAAGCTGCAGCGATCGAGGCGGAGCTGGAGCCAAAATCCCGGCACGAAGATTTGCCTGTCGCGCCGGTCGATCCGGTAGCTGCGACCGAGATGGAAACCGCCGGCGGTCCCGCGGCAGATCTCGCGCTTGAGAATGACGAACTGTCGCAAGCCGCTCCTGAACCTGCCGAGAATCACCTGTCCGAAGGCGTTGCAACTGAAGACGCGACTGAAGACGAGGCAACGGCATTGCTCCCCGGTGCGGAGGAGACGTCAGAGTTAGGTGTCGTTCCGCTGGCTCTGCTCGAGGCCGAAGCGGAAGCGGGCACTGACGAAGCGCCGGTTTCTTTGCCCGACGCTGCTGCGGCAACGACATCCGAGCCTGTGCTGCCCAAGGGCTTTGCCGCCACACCCAAGGTTGAGGCTGAGGCTGAGGTTGTCTCGCCCATTCAGGTTCCCACCCTGTCCTGGTTCCAGCGCCTGCGTTCGGGTCTTGCGCGCACCTCCTCCCAGCTAACGGGCCAGATCACCGCCCTTTTCACCAAGCGTAAGCTGGACGATGACACGCTGGAGGAACTGGAAGACCTGCTAATCCAGGCGGATCTCGGCGTAGAGACCGCCATGCGCATCACCGGCGCGCTGTCTTCCGAACGCTATGGCAAGGACGTCTCCGGTGATGATGTGTCACGCATCATGGCCGGCGAGATCACCAAGGTCCTTTCGCCTGTCGCCAAGCCGTTGCAGCTCGATCTCAATCACAAGCCGCATGTGATCCTGGTGGTCGGCGTCAACGGCACCGGCAAAACCACCACCATCGGCAAGCTGGCCGCCAAGCTTTCCGGAGCCGGGCTCAAGGTCATGCTCGCCGCCGGCGACACCTTTCGCGCGGCTGCAATCGAGCAGTTGAAGATCTGGGCCGACCGCACCGGATCGGAGTTCATCGGCACCAAGCTTGGGGCGGATGCGGCAGGCCTTGCCTACGACGCCTACGAGCAGGCGCGGGCACAGAAGAGCGACGTGCTGATCATCGACACAGCCGGCCGGCTGCAGAACCGGGCCGAGCTGATGGCGGAGCTCGAGAAGATTGTCCGGGTACTCGCCAAGCTTGATCCCGACGCGCCGCATACGGTGCTGCAGACGCTGGATGCCACCACAGGGCAGAACGCGTTGCAGCAGGTGGAGATCTTCCGCAATGTCGCCGGTGTCAGCGGCCTCATCATGACCAAGCTCGACGGCACGGCGCGCGGTGGCATCCTTGTGGCGATTGCGGCCAAGCACAAGTTGCCGGTGTATTTCATCGGCGTCGGCGAGGGTGTCGACGATCTCGAACCCTTCGAAGCGGACGATTTTGCCCGTGCCATTGCGGGCCTGACGCATTGATGCCACAGAAAGACGGTTTGGCTTCGCCAACGGAAGCCTCGAAGTTGGATCCCATGCAGACAATCGAAAGCGACATCACGCCCACCAAAGAGGAGAAGCAGCATCCGATGCTGAAGCTGGCGCTGGAGATCGGCCCTCTTCTGGTGTTTTTCTTCGGCAACCTGCGGGGAGAGTGGCTGGTTGCACAGTTCCCCGTCCTCTCCGCAGTCGGCGGACCTCTGTTCGTGGCCACGGCCCTCTTCATGGTGGCGACGGTGATATCACTGATCATATCCAAAATGGTCTTTCACCACCTGCCGGTCATGCCCTTTGTTTCGGGGGTGGTTGTGCTCGTTTTTGGCTCGCTGTCGATCTGGCTGCAAGACGAGACCTTCATCAAGATGAAGCCGACGATCGTGAACACCCTCTTCGGCGTGGTGCTGCTCGGCGGCCTCTTGTTCGGAAAGTCGCTGCTTGGCTACGTCTTCAACGCCGCCTTCAACCTCGATGCACTTGGCTGGAAGAAGCTGACCTTCCGCTGGGGCATATTCTTCCTGTTCCTGGCGGTCCTCAACGAGGTGGTCTGGCGCAATTTTTCCGACGACTTCTGGGTCAACTTCAAGGTCTGGGGCACCATGCCGATTACCATCGCCTTCACAATTGCCCAGATGCCGCTGATCATGCGCCACACTATCCAGCAACCGGCCACAGAGGTCGAGAAGTGACCGTAACCGATCTTTCGAGATCCCCGTCGGTGCCGCGGCGTTGGCTGATCGGCGCAATTGTCCTTTTTCTCCTCCAGATCGCCATCCTCTACGCCATGGGCCGCATTCCGATATGCGAATGCGGCTACGTGAAGCTCTGGGAGGGCGGAGTCAATTCCAGCGGCAATTCGCAGCACCTGTCCGACTGGTACACGCCGTCCCACATCATCCACGGCTTCCTGTTCTACGGGCTCGCCTGGCTGCTGTTTCGCCGCGCACCGCTGATGGCCCGGCTCTCGTTCGCTGTCCTGATCGAGGCGGCCTGGGAGGTGCTGGAGAACACGCCCATGGTAATCGACCGCTACCGCACGGCCACGATGGCGCTCGGCTATACCGGCGACAGCATCCTCAATTCGGCAATGGATACCGTCTTCATGGCGCTCGGCTTCCTGGCCGCGGCACGGCTGCCCGTCTGGCTGACGATTGCGATCGCCATCGGCTTCGAACTGCTGACCGGCTGGATCATCCGCGACAACCTGGCGCTCAACGTCCTCATGCTCGTCTGGCCGCTCGACGCGATCCGCGAATGGCAAGCGGGGCTCGGTTGAACGATCAGGCGCCGCCGGTTGCCTTTTCGATCGCCGGCAGGAGCTCCTGGGTCAATGTCCGATCGTCGAACGGGCCGACCTTCTTGTAGAGGATCGTCCCGTCCGGACCGACCAGATAGCTTTCCGGAATGCCGTAGACACCCCAGTCGATCGCGGCCTTGCCGTTCGGGTCGACCCCAATCGCCCTGTAGGGATTGCCGAGTTCTCCGAGGAAGCGCAATGCGTTGTCGTTACGATCCTTGTAGTTGATGCCGACGACGGTGAGCCGGCTGTCGCGAGCCAGTTCCTTGAGCATCGGGTGCTCCTGGCGGCACGGCACGCACCAGGAGGCAAAGACGTTGACGAGTGTCAGCTTGCCGGCGATTACCCCTGTAGTCAGCGCTTCCGTGTTGGAGCCCTCAAGGGGCGGCAGCGCCAGCGACGGCGCCTTCTTGCCGATGAGGGCAGAGGGAATGGCGGAGATGTCCCGGCCATTCACGTCCTGGTCGTAGAGCATCTTGCCGGCGACCGCCGCAAAACCGAGGAAGGCGGCAAGCGGCAGCAGTGGCAGCAGGTAACGTGCATAGCGCCTCCGTCCGACCGACTGGTTCTCCGTCGCGGCGCTCATGATGGCTCACCCCGCGTCTGCGCCGAGCGGCGGCGTATGCCCGATGCTTCCAGCTCGGCCAATTCTCTCAGGCGGGATCGGCCGTCAAGCCAGACCCAGCCGACAAGACAGAGAATGGCAAGTGCGGTAATGGCATAGGAGACGGCAATGTAGAACACGTGGGTCATGGAGTTACGTCTCCCGACCGGCGGCGCGAGCCGCCATGCGCCGCTGTGCGCCAACCCTGCGACGCCAGATCTCGTTGCGCATTGCCGCCACATGCAGCGTGAAGAAGAGGGCCGTGAAGGCGGTGGCCATCACCAGAAGAGGTACGAGGAATTCGCCGTCGATTGTCGGGCCGTCCATGCGGATCACGCTCGCGGGCTGATGCAGTGTGTTCCACCAGTCCACCGAGAACTTGATGATGGGGATGTTGACGAAACCGACGAGGATCAGCACCGCCGAGACGCGAGCAGCCCTCGATGGGTCGTCTATCGCCCGATTCAGTGCGATGAGGCCGAGATACATGAGGAAGAGCACAAACACCGAGGTCAGTCGCGCATCCCAGACCCACCAGGTGCCCCACATGGGCTTTCCCCACAGGGATCCCGTCGCAAGGGCGATGAACGTAAAAGCGGCTCCGAGGGGAGCCGCAGCCTTGTGGCTGACATCGGCCAGCGGATGCCGCCAGACGAGCGTGCCAATCGCCGAGAGCGCCATGACCGAGTAGCACATCATCGAGAGCCAGGCGGCCGGGACATGGACGTACATGATCCGTACCGTATCGCCCTGCTGGTAGTCGCCTTCAGTGGTGAAGCTCAGGTAGAGCCCAAGCGCAAACAGGATCGCAGTCAATGCCGCCATCCAGGGCAGGGTACGGGCCGCAAGCGCCAGAAAACGTGTGGGGTTGGCGAGATCGCTCAGTTTGGTAATCGCAAGGCTGTCGGTCATGAGCGCTTTCTACTGCCGTAAGCGGAGAATGTCTTGATTCTAGTCAATCGCTGGCGCTTCTTAAAGCC
>JAEYTV010000567.1 GCA_023433855.1 Pseudomonadota bacterium
GGGAGAACCGATTTGCGCGACGAGGATGTCCAGCAGCCGAAAACCGCCGCGACCTTGTCCTGGGAAATCAGCTGACGGGCCTTTTCGGCAAACAGCGGCCAGTCCGACGCCGGATCGACGACGACAGCTTCGAGCTTCTTGCCGAGAACACCACCCTTCTTGTTCTGCTCTTCCACGAGCATCAGCATGGCGTCCTTCAACGTGGTTTCGGAAATCGCCATCGTTCCGGAAAGAGAATGCAGCACCCCGATCTTGATGGTTTCTTCCTGGGCCAAAGCGCCGTGGAAAGCTGTGGTCGACAACACGGCGGCGAGCATTGCACCACTCAGTTTCGCCTTGAATTTCATTGGTTCGATCCCCTCTTCTTCTACGCTCAGCAACGGAACTGACATTGCTTGAGCGACTATCGGGCTCGACAGGGCAAAACCGTATACGCAATTTGACGTAACTCAGGGGGCGAAGCGGGAAGAGCGAGTTTGGCCTCTAGAACTATTCTGGGCAGGTCGCTTGAAAAGCACTGCCGTAACCCTCGGCGTGGCGCCTTCAGCGGCTTGTGCTGTCGCCGGGCAGGCGGCTGGCGCCACCCTCGAATGCCTCTTCAGGAATGGCGATGGTTGCCGAGATGGCGGCAGCCAGGGTAACCGTGCCCACGTCCCGGCCGGTTTCATCGCAGATCTGGATGCTGCGAATATCCAGCTCCTCTGCCGAGGCGATGCGTTCTGCAACCATCTCCCGGATCGATTGCTTCGCGTCCGCCATTGCAGCCTGAAGGTCGGGAAAGTCTATGCCGTCCTGGTCGGCGATCATTCCGTCGCGTTCGCGCAGATGAAGATAGTAGCGTGGCATCAGTCGCCTCCGTATCGAACTGAAAGACCCATCAGGGTCGAAGGACTTCACCGTCCTTCGACCGGTCTCCGGTGGTGAACCGCATGCAACACACGCATTGCCGAATGCCTCGGCCCTTCCGCGCCGGCCCAAGCGACCGAACGTCGTTCTTCTGACCTCGCTCGATCCATCCCGGCTACAATCCCGGGCGGGCAACCGGCGATGGTAACGGCCGTTTTGTGGCCCCCTCCCGAGCAAGACGGTGCATCAGGCCGAACAGCGCCTCCTCGATTGGTCCGTCATCAAGCAAGGCGGGATTGCCGGCAGCGGTTGCGATGGTCACTTCGACGAGGCGTTGGCGCGCTTCCCGGTCCGCCATGAAACGTTCCGCCCAGCGTTCGAGGAGAGGCCGCAGGTCGAGGAACTCTGGATTGCGATACGTTTTCTTCAGCGTCATCAACTGACTCCTCCTGTGGTCATCAGGCGGGAGCACGGCGGAACTCTCAGCCATCACCGCCTAAAGTCGGTATCGCAACGATCAGGAGAACATATCAGGATGGGACAACGCGGTCTTTGTCATTTGCTATATGGGCACGCGCGCAAGCCGAGCATGACCGCTCCGATCAGGCGATCCTGGCGAACCGCTTCGAAGCCACACTCGCCCGGCTCCCTGACGGGAACCGGTAGCGGCACTTTTGCGGGAACAAATTCCCCGTCCGTGCGCTTGCCTGCGGAGCAGTGAAGCGAGGGAGCCGTCCGTGATCACCGATCTCTGGTACAAGAATGCTGTCGTCTATTGCTTGTCCGTCGAGACTTTCATGGACGCCAATGGCGACGGCATCGGAGATTTCGAGGGTGTCGAGCGTCGCCTCGACTATCTCGCCGGTCTCGGTGTCACGGCGATCTGGCTCATGCCATTCCAGAGTTCGCCTCAACGGGACGATGGGTACGACATCACCGACTATTACAACGTCGACCCGCGCTACGGAACACTGGGTGATTTCGTCGAATTCACGCACGGCGCCAAACAGCGAGGCATCCGGGTGCTGATCGATCTGGTCGTCAATCATACCTCCGACCAGCATCCGTGGTTCCAATCGGCCCGCAGCGACCCCAACTCCCCCTACCGCGAGTGGTACCTGTGGTCGGAAAAGAAGCCTGCCGGCGCCGACGAGGGGATGGTGTTTCCCGGCGTGCAGAAGACCACCTGGACCTACGACGAAAAGGCGAAACAGTACTACTTCCACCGCTTCTACAAATTCCAGCCCGACCTCAACACGTCCAAACCGGAGGTTCAGGCAGAGATCCTCAAGATCATGGGGTTCTGGATCCAGCTTGGTGTGTCGGGTTTCCGCGTCGATGCCGTTCCGTTCGTCATCGCCGAAAAAGGCGCCGAGGTGAAGCGGCCGCGTCAGCAGTTCGAGATGCTCCGCACCTTCCGCGAATTCCTGCAGTGGCGGCTCGGTGACTGCATCTTTCTTGCCGAGGCCAATGTCGATCCCAAGGTCAACGTCCAATACTTCGGTCACGATAGTGACCGCATGCAGATGATGTTCAACTTCCACGTCAACCAGGCGCTCTTTTATTCGATGGCCAGTGCCGATGCACGCCCGCTCGCCAAGGCGATCGAGGCAACGCGTGAAAAGCCTTCGACCTCGCAATGGGGCGTCTTCCTGCGCAACCACGACGAACTCGATCTCGGGCAGCTCACGGACAAACAGCGGGAGAAGGTCTTCGAGGAGTTTGGCCCCGAGGAGAACATGCAACTCTATCACCGCGGTATCAGGCGCCGGCTGGCACCGATGCTGGAGGGGGATCGCGGCCGTCTGGAACTCTCCTACAGCCTGATGTTCTCGCTGCCCGGTACGCCCGTGATCCGCTATGGCGACGAGATCGGCATGGGTGACGACGTCAGCCTTCCGGAGCGCAACTGCGCCCGAACCCCCATGCAATGGTCACCGGAGCCGCATGGAGGCTTCACCAAGAGCGACAAGCCCATCCTTCCGGTGATCACCGAAGGTCCTTTCGGCTACGGTTACGTCAACGTCGCCGACCAGAAGCGGGATCCGGACTCCCTGCTCAACTGGACGGAAAGGCTCATCCGGATGCGCAAGGAGACACCGGAGATCGGCTGGGGCGACTGCACCGTGGTAGAGACCGATCACCATGGCGTGCTCGCGCTACGCTTCGACTGGCGCAACAACTCCGTGCTGACCGTGCACAACCTGCTCTCCAAGCCGGCGGAGATCAGCTTCGACGTTGGGCTCGGCGATCAGGGGCATCTTCTGATCGACCTCGCCGACGGTGGAAACAGCCATGCGAAAGAGGATGGCCGTCACCGCCTCCTGCTGGACGCCTATGCCTACCGGTGGTTTCGGCTGGGCGGCCTCGACTATCTGCTTAAACGCGACGAGATTTGAGCACGGCGTCCGGTTCGAAGCTGGATTGGCCTGGACGGACTAAGACATCGATCCCGTGGCCCGTGGAACGCCGCGCCCTGCGGGGCTCCTTGTAGAGGCATCGACCAGACCGTGCCGCCGGGGATCAGGGACGCCATCGTAGCTGCCGCGCTCAAAGTCGGCGAGAACCGGCGCGTCCGATCCACCCGTTTTCGACGCGAGACAGCTCCGCATCTCCCCGGAACGTCACGGCAGGTCGTCGCCCTCGGCTCCGGGTCGATTGCGCCAGGCTTCTGCCTGAGCATAGAATTTCTTCTCCCATTCCTTGTGGTTGTCCAAACCTTCCCTGATGAAAGGGGTGAAGATCGCCATGTGCATCAGCAGCCAGTTCACCAGACGCGCCGGAAACCTCAGCGGCTTTACGAAGTCGACGAACAGAACCACGCGCGTCTCGTCCGTGTGGTTCCACGCCTCGTGTTCATAGGCATCGTCGAAAATCAGCACTTTGCCTTCTTCCCAGTGGCATATCTGGTCCCTGACGCGAATGCCTAGCCGGTCCCGGTCCCGTGGAACGATCAGACCGAGATGCAAGCGCAGGACCCCGTTGTAGGGGCCGCGATGCGGCGGCAGGTGCTTGCCCGGCTCGAAGATTGAGAACATCACCGTGGTGAGCCCCGGGATTTTCTGCATCGCCCGCCACGTTTCGGGGCAGGCTTGGATGTTCTGTTCAGATCGCACCCCGAAGCCGAGCAGGAAGAAGGTTTTCCAGCCTCGGTCAGCCGAGATCGTCTTCACATCGGTCGAGATGTCCTGAAAGGCGGGCAATTCGTCCTTGCGAACGAGAATCCGCTCAAGTTCCACGCGGATGGCAGGAGCAGCGCTTTCGATTTCGGCAGCCCATGGGAATGTAGCATTGTCGTAGACCGGCGGATTGCCAAGCTTTGCGTATCTCAAGTTCAGCCGTTCGGCCCAGGCAACGATGCCCATGAAAAAACGCGTGACGCGACTTGGTCTGTCCATAGGGGCGATGCCGCTTGTTCCAAAACTCTGGTCAGCGGGTTTAGGCGAAGGATAAGACTGTTCCACTTGAAAATGCCTGATGTTACAGTTGATCGGAGTATTTCAAAGCACCTGCAATAATTCCCTCTGCGCAGGACGGGGCTGAACGCAGGCGGGACGCGTTCAGCTTAGCATCATCTTTGTCACAGTTGTGGCGGAGAGACGCCGCTACCTTCTGCAGCCAAGACCTGCCCTGTGAACTCATTGGAGGTCTGTTGTTTGAAATTCACCTGCCGGAGGTCGGCATTGGCGAAAAGTGAGCTTGCAAAACTTGGCTCCGCGTCCGAAACTGCCTATCCGATAGTCTTTCCACGACAGGCGCCAGAAATTAGGCATGGCAGCGCGGCAACGCATCATCCCGGTTCGACGTGAATATAACCGATGGGTCGCCGACCAGACCCTGGAAGACTATGCTCTCAGATTCACGGCCAAAAGCGCGCGACGTTTTTCCTCAAGCCGCATCTCGCACACAGCCATTGGTGCAATCTCCTTCCTGGCGCTGGAGGCGATCGGCGGCACCATCACGATCTCCTACGGCACGACGAACGCTTTTTACGCGATTTGTGCCGCAGCAGTCGCCATGCTGGTCATCGGCCTGCCGATCAGCCGCTACGCGATCCGCCATGGGGTGGACATCGACCTGCTGACCCGGGGCGCGAGCTTTGGCTACATCGGGTCGACCATCACCTCGCTGATTTATGCAAGCTTTACCTTCATGCTGTTTGCGATCGAGGCTTCGATCATGACCGGCGCGCTGGAACTTGCCTTCGGCATCCCTCCGTGGATCGGCTATATCATCAGCGCCGTGGTGGTCATCCCGCTGGTCATCTACGGCGTACAGCTCATCTCGCGCTTCCAGCTCGTCACCCAGCCGTTCTGGATTGTGCTGAACATCCTGCCCTTTGTGTTCATAGCCTTTCTCGACTGGAGTAAGTTCGACCTCTGGAGGGCGTTTGCAGGCATCGATCACTCCAACGCAGAGGTCGGCGGGGCAGCCCCGTTCGACCTGCTTGAATTCGGTGCCGCATCAGCGGTGATCCTGGCGCTGATGCCGCAGATCGGTGAACAGGTCGATTTCCTGCGATTCCTCCCCGCTGAAGGGCAGCGAAGGTTCCGGCACCGGCTGGCCGTCTTCCTGGCCGGGCCTGGCTGGGTCGTCGTTGGCGTGCCCAAGCTGCTTGCCGGATCCTTTCTGGCAGTGCTGACGCTGTCCACCGGGGTGCCGATCGATCAAGCCGCCGATCCGGCACACATGTACCTCGCCGCATTCGGCTACATGATCCCGAACGAGACGGCGGCGCTGTTGCTGATGGCCGCCTTCGTGATCGTGTCGCAGTTGAAGATCAACGTCATGAACGCCTACGCCGGATCACTGGCCTGGTCGAATTTCTTCTCACGGCTCACCCACAGCCATCCGGGACGCGTCGTGTGGCTTGTCTTCAACGTGGTGATTGCCCTGCTTCTGATGGAGCTCGGCATCTACCGGCTTCTGGAGGCGACCCTCGGCATTTTCTCGATCATCGCGATGGCGTGGCTCTGCACGATCTCGGCTGACCTTTTCATCAATAAGCCGCTCGGGCTTGCGCCCCCGGGCATCGAGTTCAAGCGGGCTCACCTCTATGA
>JAEYTV010000608.1 GCA_023433855.1 Pseudomonadota bacterium
CATTGAGGATACCCCAGGGCACGTCCCGTCCGAGCTGGGTAAGTTCCGAGGCAACGATCGGCAGCGTCTTGGCGTCGGAGGTCGTCAGCATCAGCGCGATCAGGAACTCGTTCCAGACAAGAACGAAGCTGAAGGCGACCGCACCGAGCAGAGAGCGCGAGGCGATCGGCAGCGCGATCAGAAAGAAGACGGCGAACGAACCATAGCCGTCGACCCGGGCGGCCTCCTCCACCTCCTTCGGCACGCGCGCGAAGGCGGGCACGCTGAGCCAGATGACGGTCGCCAGCGTAAGCAGCGTATAGGTCACGACCATTGACAGGCGGGTGTCGTAAAAGCCGAGATCGAGCCAGATGACCATCAGCGGGATGGCGACCGCCACCGGGGGCAGGAAACGAAGCGACAGCACGAAGAACTGGATGTCCCTCGACCAGCGGTTGGGATACCGGGCGATCGCGTAGGCGGCGGGCAGACCCAGGATCGCGCCTGCCAGCACGGCGCCCCCCGAAATGATGAGGGAATTCACAAGACCGGCAAAGACGCTGTCGCGACCAAGTACGTAGGCGAAATTGTCGAGGGTCGGAGTGAAGATGAACAGCGGCGTCGGCGTCACGATATCGACACGGTTCTTGAAGGCGTTGAGCGTCGTCCAGACCATCGGAAACACGGCGGAAAATGCGGCGAGCGCCAGGATGAAGCGGCCGACGTGGCGGAGGTGGTGACGGTTTTTCACAGCTTCGCCCTCTTCCAGATGACGGTAAAGGCCACCGACGTCGCGATCATCATCAACACCGCCATGCTCGATGCATAGGAGATACGGCCCGATTCGATGAAACCCTGCGAAAAGGCGTACATGTCGAGCGTCTCCGTCGAGATCCCCGGCCCGCCGCGGGTCATGACATAGATCAGATCGAAGGCTCGCAGCGACTCGATCATCTTCACGAAGGCAAGCGATATCAGCGGGGCCTTCAGCATCGGCAGCGCGACATAGGCGTAGATCTCCCAGGTCCGCGCATGATCAAGGCGGGCAGCCTCGAAGGGCTGCGGCGGAAGCGTCTCCAGAAGCTTCAGCACGATCACCGAGAAGAACAGGCCCCACTGCCAGACGTCCACCAGCGCAACAGTGGCAAGCGCCGTCGCGGGGCTCGACAAAAGGTCCAGAGGCTCGCCGGTA
The DNA here is from genome assembly GCA_023433855.1 of Pseudomonadota bacterium. Taxonomy (GTDB): domain Bacteria; phylum Pseudomonadota; class Alphaproteobacteria; order Rhizobiales; family Rhizobiaceae; genus Neorhizobium. The sequence goes on from JAEYTV010000608.1 coordinate 1,172, forward strand.
ATCACCTTGTAGGGATAGGTGATGATGCCGTAGAGAGGGTGGAACGCGAACTTCCACACGAAGGCTGCCGAGACGCGCGGCAGGATGACCGGCACAAGGAACAGAAGTGACAGGACGTTGCGCGCCCTGGGACTTGCACATTCGAAAAGCAGGATTCCAAGGCCGATCGCGATAATGAGCGTCAACGCCACGGTCAGTACTTCCCAGGTCAGCGACACCTGGATCGCGTTCAGAAACCGTCTGTCGGAGAAAAGCGAGACGTAGTTTTCGAGCCCCACAAACCGGCCCTCGGGCCTGCTGAGTTCGCGATCTTCAAAGGAGATGATGATCGCGTAGACCGTCGGGACCAGAGCCAGGATGGCGAGAATGACCATGGCTGGCGCAAGAAACACCGCCGGCAAGACACGCTGGTTCTTCATGAAATACCTCAGGCGGAACACACGCCGATGGACAGCAGTCCGGCGGGTCGCCCCGCCGGAACAAAGACGCTGCCTGAACTCACTCGCTGCGGGCGACAAGGTCCTTGGCGAAGGTGTCCAGCTCCTCGAGCCCGCCTTTGATGTCGGTGCGCGTGCCGGTGATCAGCTCCTCCAGAATGATGCCCCAGCGGTCACCAAGGTCAGGCCATTGCGGGCTCTGCCAGAAGTTCACTGCGGTCACCTTGCCCGTATCGGCGAGTGCCTGTCCGAGGGAGGCACCATACATGTCGGCAAACTTCGAGCTGGTCATGACGCTCGTGCGGTTGAGCTCGCTGAACTGGCCCTCTTCGAGGCGGCGCTGCTCGTTTTCCTTGGACGTTGCCCAGGCGATGAAGAGGCCCGCGCATTGTTTCGACGCCTCATCCTTGTTGGCCTTGGTGCCCACGGCGAGGCCATGACCGTAGCCGCCGCCCGTCAGCGGCGTCGGTGGCGGCAGATAACCGATCTTGTCGGCAACCTGCGATGACTTCTTGTCGAGCGCCATGCCAACCAGCGGCGTCGATTCGATGAGCATCGCCACCTGACCGGAGGTGAAGGCTCCCACGGCCTCGTCCCACCCGCCCGTCTGGCTGCCGGGTGCCGAATACTTGAAGAGCTGGAGATAGGTTTCAGTCGCCTTGACGGCCGGGTCGCCATTGAAGACGGGGGTCTTGCCGTCGAACCACTCGCCGCCGGCACCCTTGAAGAACGGCATCCAGCGCCACACGTTCGCGCCGGAGCCGCGCTGGCCGCGCAGCGCCGTTCCGTAGATGCCCTTGTCGGGCTGATTGAGCTTTTCGACCGCCGCGATATATTCGTCCAGCGTCTTGGGCGGCTGGATGCCGGCAGCTTCGAGGAGGTCCTTGCGGTAGACCATCAAATCGCCGCCGCCGGTCAGCGGCGCGAACCAGACCTTTCCGTCGTAGGTAGCGACCTTCTGCCGGCCCGGGTCGAAATCGGCATAGTCATAATCCTGCGGATAATAGTCGGTCAAAGGCGCGACCCAGCCGGACGAGGCGAAAAGCGCCACATTGGCTTCGTCAATATAATACACATTGTACTTGCCGATGGTGGATGCATCCGCCTTGGTCTTGGCACGCCGATCGTTCTCGTTGAGGTAGTCGATCTGGAAATCCGCGCCACCGCTGAGCTTGCTGAACTCTTCCCGGTAATTCTCCAGAAGCGTCAGTCCGTCACGGGGCTGCGCAAGAACACGGATGGTTCCGGAGCACTCGGCGGCCGCTGCATAGGCCGGCGCGATCCCGGAAATCGCGCATGCGATAGCAATGCTCGAAACGAGCGATTTCATGCTTTTCATGTTGGTGCCTCCCTAAGATCAATCAGCAGGGCGGATGTCCCAGATCCGCTCTGCACCTCCTGAGCGATCAAGACCGCTCGCCGGATAGTAGGTGTTCCACGGCTTCAAACTAGCGTGCTGCATGCGCTCGACCTATACTTTCATGCGGCAGGCTAGACACCCTCGAGCATCCGGACGGGCCGCCGCTGCCTGGCGAGCTTGCGGTACGAAGAGGGCGTCATCTTGTGATGCCGCAGGAAAGTACGGTTGAAATTGGAGATGTTGAGGTAGCCGACTTCGAAGCAGATCTCGGTAATCGGCAGGTCGGTTTCAGCAAGGAGCTTGCAGGCCTGCCAGATCCGCAGCGTATTGACGTGATCTGTAAAGCTGTTGCCGGTATTCTTCTTGAAAAACCGGGAGAACGCGCTCTCGCTCATTCCGGCGAGCGCCGCGACCTCGCCGAGATGAAGATCCGTCGCCAGGTGTTCGAAGATGTAGATCAGCGAGCGCTGCAGGACGTCGAGGGTTTCAGCATCGAGTTTCGGGGCGAACTCCGGGGATGACAGTATCTCGAACTCGTCGGAGGAGGAGAGCACGTCCAGCAGCTGGACGAACAGCGACAGTCGGGAAAAACCGCCCGTGGCTCCCATCGCCTCGATGATCTCGGTGGCTCTCGCCCGTGTAGCACCGTGGAAAACAAGACCCCGTTCGGACCGGACGAAGAAGGCATCGAGCTGCGCGACTTCCGGAACCATGCCGCTGATCGACCGGATCCGTTCGGGATCGAACTGGATGATCACATCGCGCCCCTGCAGGATCTCGCCAGGCTCGGTGGCCGTCACCCAGTCGTGCGGCAGGTTCGGTCCGACCACCGTCAGATAACCAGGATGAAACTCGCCGATATGGTCCCCCACGAAGGCCATGCCGCTCGAATTGGGAAGCAGGTGGATCTCGATCTCGGGATGATAGTTCCAGACGTTTCTTTCCCACGGGTAATCATCGACCCGCCACAGGAACGTCTCGTTCACATTGGTGACGATATGCTCGTAAGTGGGAAGATTGCCGGCAAGCGATGCCGCTTTGGCGCCCAGGGCGCGCTTTGCAGCGGTAGCTTTGTTGTTGCGGAGCATTTCCGACCCTGTGTGGAGACTTGCGGGTCGCAGCAAAGGATAAGAGCTCTTTGCCGTCAAGGTCTCCTCGCCACGAGGTCTTCAGGATGCCTTCGGGCGGTGGCGGGCGTGTCTCCTCCCATCGGCAACTCGCACCGTGGCCTCTCGGCTTCTGTTTCCAGGGTCCAGGAGAACGGAGCCATTGGCTGTCACCATCCAGTACCCCGGGACTCCCCTAGAGAGTCCAGTGCGCTGCCGCCCCCTCCGGCAGTCGGTTAAGCTCGGTCCGGCGCTTCGGCAGGCTGATCGAGGCCTTCAGCCCGGGATTGTTCGGCGACAGCAGGATGTCGCCTCCGTGGTGGCGCGCGATGGCACGCGCGATCGACATCCCCAGGCCGACGCCTCCTGTCTCGCGATTGCGCGAAGCCTCGATGCGGAAGAAGGGGGAGAAGACGGTTTCCATCAGATTGGCAGGTATGCCCGGCCCCTTGTCCTCGACGACGATCTCGAGGTTGGAATCGGTTTCCTTGAGGTAGACCTTCGCCGTTCCACCATAGCGGACGGCATTCTCGACAAGATTGCGGATTGCCCGCCGCAGCGCATTGGGCCGGCACCGGAACGCGGTCTTCTCCCCCTCGACGCATTCGATCGGCGCGCCGAGTTCCCGCAAATCGTCGCAAAGGCTCTCCACAAGGGCATTGAGGTCCACGTTGCGTGTTTTTTCGGCCGTGGTCTCATCGCGGGCAAAGGCCATGGTCGCGGACGTCATCGCCTGGATCTCATCGATGGTATCCAGCATCTTCTGCTGCAATTCGGGGTCAGAGACAAACTCGACCCTCAGCCTCAGCGAGGTCAACGGCGTCCGCAGGTCGTGGCCAATGGCGGCAAGCAGCCGCATGCGGTCATCCACGAAGCGGCGAAGTCTCTCCTGCATCTGATTGAAGGAAATGGCGGTCTGCCGGATATCGTCCGGCCCCTCTTCCGGAAGCGCCGGAACCGCTTCACCGCGCCCAAGCGCTTCCGCCGCACGGGCCAGTCGGCGCAAGGGCCTGGCGATCCGCGTAGCCGCCAGCACACCGATGACGGAGAGGATCGTCGCCGCGACGGCAAAGGAAAGCAGAGCCGAAGAGTTCCACCATTGCCCGCCGGTCACCTTGTAATAGGCCGATTGTAGCCAGGTCCCGTCGTTGAGCCGCAC
>JAEYTV010000613.1 GCA_023433855.1 Pseudomonadota bacterium
TGTCACACGATACGATCTGGAACGCGATCGACACGCTGGCCGAGCGCCATCAGTTGACCCCTTCAGGTCTTGCACGGCGTGCGGGTCTGGATCCCACCGCCTTCAACAAATCAAAACGACTGGGACCCGACGGGCGGCATCGATGGCCGTCAACCGAGTCGATCGCCAAGGTGCTTGAAGCAACCGGGGCGACCATAGACCAGTTCATGAGCTATCTGCCTGCACCCGCCGACCGCGCACCGCCGGCGAATGGCAATGTCGGGCCGCGAGCAGGAACCATTCCGCTGCTTGGCTTTGCACAAGCCGGCGCGGGCGGTTTTTTCGACGACGGCGGCTTTCCGGCCGGCCAGGGCTGGGATGTGGTCGAATTCCCGGTCGACCCTTCGCGCAAGGGCGGGGTCTATGCCCTCGAAGTCCAAGGCGAGTCGATGATGCCGCTCTATCGGGACGGGGACGTGCTGATCGTCGAACCGGGCGCCCAAGTGCGGCGCGGTGACCGGGTCGTGCTGAAGACGAAGGAGGGGGAGGTCATGGCAAAGGTGCTTGCGCGGCAGAGCGCCCGCACCATCGAACTGTTGTCGCTCAATCCGGACCATCCAAACCGCACGTTCGATATTGCCGACGTGGAATGGGTCGCGCGCATCATCTGGGCCAGCCAATAAGGCAATCCAGCTTGCCCCCGAGGATCAATAAAGACCATTCGGAAAATAGCGCAGGTAGATATCCTGAAGCCGGCCATTGCGTGCCAGCACACTCAGCGCCTGGTCAAAAGCAGTCACGAGCGTCGGATCCCCCTACGACAGCATGACGGACAACCCCTCCCCGAGGAACTTCTCCGAAATATACGGCCCATCGAAAAGGACGCAGCACTTTTCAGATGCTTCGCTGGCGACCCAGAACGGCAGCCGAAGGCCATCGGCAAAAACCGCATCGACTGCTCCAGTCTTCAATGCGTCGAGCATCGCGTCATAGTTGTCGAATTGGGTTGCAGCCGCGTCCGGAAAATAGGCCTTCAGCATCAGCTCATGTGCAGTATCCTTGACGACGCCGACCCGCTTTCCGTCCAGGGCCGCAGCCGTGTCGCCGTCGATCCCGGCATTCAGATTGCGGGCAAAGCGCGCCGGTATTCCCAGGTAAGGCCGCGACGAAACAAACCGCTCGCGCAGTTGCGGTTCGAGTGCAATACCGGCCATGGCTGCCTCCCCGCCGCCGCTTTCCAGCGCCTTCTCTATTTCATCGAAGGGCAGCGCCTGGATCTGGCATTTGGCTTCAATCTTGAGTTCGGCGCAGATTTCGCGGGCGAGATCTACATTGAAGCCCGAAAGTCGGCCGCTCTGGTCAGCAAAGTTGAACGGCGGGAAATCGGCAGTCGTCAAGATACGGACCCGGATGACTGCCGATAGATCGGGCCGGGTCAACCGTTCACGGGCATCGAACATCAGCGGAAGCAAGTTGCCACCCTGAGCCGCCTGCGCCGGGGTGACGGCAACGGTCAATCCGCCCATCAGAAGGCAGAGCCGCAGTAGGTTGAAAAACCCCTTGATTCTCGGGGATGCAATCACAAGACGCATCGCTATGATCCAGATCGGGACAGGTTGGGGCGTCCGCTTCGGCGGTGTAACAGAGTCATGCGTTTAGGGGAATATCCCTCGACACCGTTGCCGGTGCAAGAGTGTGCATGCCATGTAGCCGAGATCGCCGAGAGCAGCGGGGTAGAACAGGCCGCCGTCTCGAGGGAGCATTCCGAGCTCGCGGCACTGGGTTTTTCCAAACCCCTCCTGTCGCAGGCAGCCGAAACGGCTCGGCTAAACGGTACGCGGATCCAGAGCGAGCTTCTGCATAGCGGTCAGGTAAATGAGCCTGCACTCTACGGTGCGATGGCGCGCTTCCTGCGTCTGCCCTTCATTCCGGCCATCGACCCCGCCTTGGTTTCCGACATACCGTTGCTGGACACCCAGCTAAAGCGCCCTCTCCAGATCCGCATCAGTCACCGGCACAGGGCTCCGCAAGTGGCGATCGTACCGGAAGCAGGCAGGCTGGCCGATCTGGCGGCGACACTCTCCACCATGCCCGAGCTTGGCCGGGGACTTGCCATCACCACGCCGTCGGCAGTCCGGGGAGCGGTCTGGCAAGCGGGGGCCGCAAGAAGGGTTCGCGATACGGCCAGCAGCCTTTTCGAGCGATCGCCCCATATGTCGGCGCGCATCGTGCTCGCCGGTCACCAGGGTTTTCACGCAGGTTTGGCGGTGGCTGCGCTGCTTTCCGCGCTGATATTGAGCCCTTTCGAGACATTGTTCTTCCTGCATGTCCTTCTTTCGGTCATCTATCTCGGCTCGCTGGCTCTGAGGCTGATCGCCTTCACCCGTCAGCAATTCAGCGGGGGAAGCCATCATGCCTCCTCGAGGATCAGCGAGGGTTCGCTCCTCCCCTGCTACACGGTAATGGTGGCACTGTATCGGGAAGCGGCCGTGGCGGAACAACTGGTCACCAGCCTGAAGAGGCTCGACTGGCCCCCTTCCCTCCTCGATGTCAAACTCATCTGTGAGGCGGATGACGCAGAAACCATCGATGCATTGAGCCGGCTTCATCTACCCCCGCATTTTGAGATCGTCGAGGTGCCTCCGTCTCATCCGCGTACCAAGCCGAAGGCGCTCACCTACGCACTGGCCGGCGCGCGCGGCGAATTTCTGGCGATCTACGATGCGGAGGACCGGCCTCACCCGCAGCAGCTGCGGGAGGCCTGTTCCCGGTTCCGGGCAGCGCCGCGCAGCTCGCCTGCCTGCAGGCGCCGCTGATCATCGCGAATGCCAGGGAGTCCTGGATCAGCGCTCTTTTCTCGCTCGAATATTCAGGGCTCTTCCGCGGACTGCTCCCGATGCTCGCGAAGATGAAGATGCCGCTGCCGCTCGGTGGCACCTCCAATCACTTCCGCGGCCTTATGTAGCAAACGCACCAAGCGTTCTTCATGGGAGCCGGTCCTAAAGAAAGGACCGATTAATGTCGCGTGAACGAAATACGACTCCACAACCTAGAGGAATCTGGGCATGGTGCCGTCTATGGCTGGGCTTATCAGTTTCTATTGGATGGTCGTTAAACGGGCGTTCTCCGGGGTTTTCTGGCGCGCAGAAAAATGGGCCGGAGGCCTTGGCCTCATTGGTGCGATCATGGCCTATCTTCTCAACCTCCACGGGGGCGACGAAGAGATGGTAACTGTAGATGTACCCATCTGGTTTTTCTTCGTCTTCCTTTTGGGCGCCATTGCGATAGGGCTAATCTTTTCTCCTTACCTCTTTTGGAAAGAGGAGAAGGAAAAGGCAGACCTATTAGCTAAACGACAAGAGCCAAAACTACGGGTCCGTTTAGCCAGTGAAGATTTCTCTCCGGTTGGGTTTGGAGTGACAAATCAGACCCTTGGCGCGTCTAGGATCACGACGGAACGAGATCGCCAGTATATGGCGATGCTTCTCTGCTCTAATGATGGGCTACAAACAGTGGAAGCGTGCCGTTGCTCCTTGATCGGCATCTGGAGCGACATCGATGGAAAGAAAACCCGTCTGCCGATGTATGAAACCATTGATCTGTCGTGGAACAGAGACGTGAATGTTCCAGAATTTTTGGCGTCGATTGAACCGAACGAGACACGAGCAGTCTATGTCGCTTCCGTTTTCTCCCAGGGCTACGCTTGGCTTCATCGCAAAATGAAAGATCTTCCTCTGGAGTATCAGAGGCTTTTAGGCGGTCCAGGCCGATATCAGTTGCTCATACAGTTCAAGTCGAAAGACCCGGACCCACTTCAGGTTCTTGTTGATCTCGAAATTCGGAAGGTCGAGCCAGAACCCAACAAATTGCCAAAGAGCGAGGGCTACATTGCTATCTTAGAACAAGGGTCTCCGCCCCTATCGCGTGCAAACATTGAAGCATGAACGACGCTGTGAACTTCCCTCTCGAAAGCTTGTTGCGGATGTTCACTTCCTTCTCGTCAACGCCTATCGCCGCAAGCTTATCGACGAGCTGCGCATAGGTGACGCCCTTACGCTTCAACTCCGCTTTCAGGAGGTTCGCGGCCTTCATTTCCCAGTCTGTCTTTTCGGTCATGTATCACCTCTAGCGACGAACGTATCGCAAATGATGATATATGCCCTTGCCAACAGTGCGTCAACGTACTATATACGATACATAGGTATCGGAAACGTTGACAAATGGCACAGCACTTTCTCCTCTCCGCAGAAGCCCGCACACTCTCCCTCAAGGATATCTACAAGGGTGGCGAGGAAAAGGCTTACCAGACGTTCAAGAAGCTCCGTTGGCAGCAGACGAACGGCGAGGCCGTTTGCCCTAAGTGCGGTTGCGTTGATAGCTACGAGATCAGCACCCGCCGCAAGTTCAAGTGCGCCGCTTGCCACGCGCAGTTCTCGGTTACGTCCGGCACCATCTTTGCCAGCCGCAAGCTCGGCTTCTGCGATCTTCTGGCCGCGATCTGCATCTTCGTGAACGCTGCTAAGGGCCTTTCCGCGCTCCAGCTTTCCCGCGATATCGACGTTCAGTACAAGACGGCCTGGGTTCTTGCC
>JAEYTV010000121.1 GCA_023433855.1 Pseudomonadota bacterium
TCGTCGCTCATCACGAAATGGGCCATGCGCTGGTTGCCATGACCCTGCCGGGCGTCGATCCGGTCCATAAGGTGTCGATCATACCGCGAGGTATCGGGGCACTCGGCTACACCATCCAGCGCCCGACCGAAGATCGCTTCCTGATGACCCGGGAAGAGCTCGAAAACAAGATGGCGGTGCTGCTCGGCGGGCGCGCGGCGGAATGGATCATCTATCGTCATCTGTCGACCGGCGCTGCTGACGACCTGATGAAGGTGACCGACATCGCCCGTGCCATGGTTACCCGCTACGGCATGAACGAGAAGATCGGCAATGTTGCACTGGAAAAGGACAGGCGATCGTTCCTTTCCACTGACCAGCCCTATTACGGACCTCAGGAGCACGAGTATTCTGACGAGACCGCCGCAACGGTCGACGAAGAGGTGCGCCGCATTGTCGATGAAACGTTCCATCGCACGGTGGCGATCCTCACGGAGCGCAGGGATGCTCTGGAGCAATCGGCCCGCCTGCTCCTGGAAAAGGAAACGCTGAACGAAACTGACCTTGCAGCTTTCCTGAAGAAACCCGTGGCCGCGGTAACGGAAAAGGTTGGAGAGGAGCCGGTCTAGAGCCCGCTGCCGATTTCAAGGGAAAGATGGGCTGAGCGTTTCTCACCTGGCCCAAGGCTAAAGAGCCCCGCCTCGGTCCGGGCATGTGTTGGAAAATTCAGCGCTCCCGCAACATGGGAAACGGGTTCAAGGCAGATATAAGCGTCGGTGCGGTGGGCGACGAGATGTGGAAGTTCTGCTCCCGCCGTGAGCCGGATTCTTGCTCCATCGTTCAAGCTCGCGGTTGCCTGCCGCCATTCGGAGAGGAAAATCGTGAAGCGCTCATGCCGGAGCCGCTCGCCCTGTCTTTCTTCCGGCGGCGAACCGCTCGGTATACCCGACGAACTCACCGGCCAGACCTTCCTTGCATCGCTGGCGGTGGGCTGGTCGAGGCCGGCAGCAAGATAGGGGTGCCATCCAAAACTCCCGACCATCGGCCCTGATCCCGTATTAGCGAGAGACAGTTCCACGTCGACGCGCTCGTCGGTGAGCAGGAACCGCTGGACGGCGCGGAAATCGAAGGGCCAGTCCTCGTCGGCCTTGTAGTCGATCGTCAGTTCGATCCTGTCTGGCTGATGTGAAGCTATTCGCCAGGCTCGACGATGGGCGGGCCCGTGTTGTGCATCGGGCAGCACCGCCGGATGCGGCTGAACCTTGTAGTGTTGCCCACCGTGCTCGAACGCGGCCCCGATCAGCCGGTTGTGATAGGGAAACAGCGGGTAGGCGCCCGCCTTCGGCCAGTTCAGCGGATCGAACCCTGTGTCTTTGGTCGGCACGAGTATGTTGCCGAGGCGATCGTGAGCGAGATGTGTCATCCGCCCACCGTTCGCCGGGCGGAAGCGAGCCTCCAAAGGTCCGCTGCGGATGCTTGGCCAGTCCTCCTCCGAGGTCTCAGGCAAAGGCATAGGAACCGTCCGGTCGCTTCGGCACGCGGCGTTGCCAATGGACGTAGCCGTCCTCATGCATGGCTTTTTCGTCCATCTCGACGCCCCAGCCGGGACGATCAGGCCTCAGCTCAAGATAACCGTCTCTCGGGAGGTAGGGGTCGACGACATAGCGCGTCGTGTCTTCCCGCTTCTCGACCTCGGTTCCGCCATAGACATAGGACTGGCCTTTCGGGAGTCGGTATTCGAGGATCTTGAAGTTCTGCTGCGCGGCGGAGAAATGGACATTGACGGCGGTTGCCAGCGGCCCCATGGGGTTGTGGGGCGCAATCCCCACGTAGAAGGCTTCCGCAAGCGTCGCGATCCGTCGCATCTCCGACAATCCGCCGACGACACAGATGTCTGGCTGGATCAGGTCGGCACCCTTGATCTGCAGAAGACGCAGGAATTCGTATCGGCTGTAAAGGGACTCGCCGGTAGCCAGCGCGCAGTTCAGGCCCTGTTTCAGGTCACCCCAGGCCTCGATGTTTTCCGGCCTGAGTGGTTCTTCGAAGAACAGCGGATCATACGGGGCGAGCGCGTTGCCAAGTTGGCGGGCGGCTGCCGGCTCATAGATCTTGGCATGCGCGTCGAACGCGATCTCGTAGTCGTCTCGGACCGTTTCTCGCAACGATCGGAAATAGTCGGCCGATGCCTTGACGACGTTACCCCATCGATTGGCGTGCATATCGATCCGCCAGGGGCTGAGCTTGAAGGCCGTGAAGCCCCAGCCCTCATTCAGCCGGTCGAGTTCGTCGCGCGCATGAGGGGCGTCGGGGGCGGTATAGACGCCGGCGTAGACCTTCACCCGATCGCGCACTTCGCCACCCAGTAGCTTGTAGACCGGAACTCCTGCGGCCTTGGCAGCCAGATCCCAAAGGCAATGGTCAAGCCCCGAAATGGCGGCCAGACCCAGTGCACCGGGCGGAAACCGGCTTTGCTGGATCATCAGGTTGACAAGAAAGTCGACACGGGTGGGATCCTCGCCCGCGATGAAGCCGTAGAGGTAGTCGAGGAGCGGTGGTAGCGACTTGTCGGGACCGTGATTGTAGCATTCCCCCCAGCCGGTCAGTCCGTCGTCGGTATCCAGGGCGACGATAACACGCGGCCGGTCCTTGTCCCGGGTCATGAAGACCCGCATGCGATCGATTTTCATGCAGAATGCCTCTTACGTATTGAAGTAGTGCCGGCGCGCCAAACGTGTCTGGACATAGAGTCGTTCGCCGTAGGTGCCTGGAGCATAGGCGCCGCTGCCTTCCTGCACCGGAACCGACACGTTGCCTTCGCTCGGGAACCGGGCGACGAACTCTTCGTCGATGTCGCATCCAAGACCCGGGAGGTCCGGCACGGCGATGGATCCGTGCTCGGCAACCGGATGTGGAACGATGACGTTCTGCCGGCCTTCCCAGTCATCGTCGATGCGTTCCAGCATCAGCGCATTCGGGATCGAGGCCATCAGATGCAGAGCTGCATATTCGGCGACCGGTCCCAACGAACCGGAATGCGGTGCCATCATGATGTGGTGAGCCTCGGCCATCGCAGCGATCTTCTTCATCTGGGTGATGCCGCCGGCCCGTCCCGTGTCGGGTTGGATGACGTCCACCAGTTCCTCTTCGATCAGCTGGCGCTCGCCGAAGATGGTGGCCGTGCGCTCGCCGGATGCCAGCGGAATATGAGCGGCATCGCGGATGCGCCGATAGCCTTCCACATTGTCCGGCGCGATAGGGTCCTCGACCCACAACAGTTCATAGGGCTCGAGCTTGCGCACAAGCCGGCATGCATCTGCCGGCGTCATCCACGGCGGGCCATGCAGATCGATCGCGATGTCCATCTCGTCGCCCACTGCCTCGCGCAGCATGTATACCTTCCGTACGGGGTCGGAG
>JAEYTV010000036.1 GCA_023433855.1 Pseudomonadota bacterium
GTGGTGCTCTTCTACATCGACCCGCCGCTTGCCGCGCTCATCCTCATCCTGACGCCCCCGGCGGTGGCCTATGCGCTTTACTTCAACCGCCGCATGAACCGGGCGCTGGAGGCGAGCAAGCGCCGGATCGCCGCCGTCAACGAGCGCGTCGAAGATACGTTGTCAGGTATCCGCGTGGTCCAGTCCTTCGCCAACGAGGCACTGGAGAGACGACGCTTCGCCGAGCAGAACCGGTTGTTCGTCCAGAGCCGCGCCGACGGCTACCGCAGCGAAGCCTGGTTCTCGGTCGGCACGGAAACCTTCGCGCAACTGATCACCGTCCTGGTGATCGTCGTTGGCGGGCTGCGCATTCTGGCTTCCGAGCTCACCGTCGCGGACATGCTGACCTTTCTGCTCTGCGTCGCGGTGCTCGTGGATCCTGTGCAGCGGCTCGCCAACTTCGTCCGCCTCTGGCAGGAGGGATATACCGGCTTCACCCGCGCCATGGAGATCCTCGACGTTGCACCGGACGTGGTCGATCGGGAGGGCGTCCCGGCCATGCCGCTGCCGAAAGGGGAGATCAGCTTCTCGAATGTCACCTTCGGCTATGAAGCCGGCGGCCCTCCGGTCTTCCAAGGACTTTCGCTCACCATCGCGCCCGGCGAGTTCGTCGCGCTGGTCGGCCCGTCCGGCGTTGGCAAGAGCACGCTCTGCGCGCTGATACCCCGCTTCTACGACGTGCGGTCCGGCGCGATCCGCATCGATGGGGTCGACATCCGCGACGTCACGCTCGCGTCGCTCCGGCGCCACATCGGCGTGGTGCAGCAGGAAGTCTACCTGTTTGCCGGCAGCATCGCCGACAACCTGCGCTACGGTCGCCCGGATGCCACCGATGCCGAGGTGGAGGCGGCGGCGCGCGCCGCCAATGCGCATGACTTCATCATGGCGCTGCCGCACGGCTATGAGACCGATATCGGCCAGCGCGGGGTGAGACTGTCGGGCGGCCAGCGGCAGCGGCTGACGATCGCACGCGCCTTCCTCAAGGATCCGGCCATCCTGATCTTCGACGAGGCGACCAGCGCCCTCGACAACGAAAGCGAGCGGGCCGTGCAGCACGCGCTCCTCGACCTCGCAAGAGGGCGAACGACCCTGGTGATCGCCCATCGCCTGTCGACCGTCCGACATGCAGACCGCATTCTCGTGCTCACCGAGGACGGCATTGCCGAACAGGGAACGCACGGCGACCTGATGAGAATGGACGGGGTCTATGCCGCCCTTCATCGGGTGCAGGCGAGCATCTGACGCTCCCGGCTGCGGCCGTATCGCCGTCACGGATGGCGTAGCGGCCGCAGCGGTCCGGCCGGCGGCTACCTCCAAAGAGGTTGTTTCACAAGGACGAGGAGCGGCGTATCCTGCCGTTCGCCTCAGGAGGAGCGATGATGGCCGAGGCGTCCCGGCATGATGCCTGGCAGGCGGGGGAGAGCTACGACCTCTATATGGGCCGGTGGAGCCGTCAGGTCGCGCCGCATTTCCTCGATTGGCTTGCTCCGGCGTCCGGCCTTGAATGGCTGGAGGTCGGCTGCGGCACCGGGGAACTCACCTCGGCCATCCTCTCCGCCTGCCGTCCGGCGCATCTGACGGCCGTTGATCCGTCCGAGGGTTTTCTCGACCAGGCCCGCCGCAAGGTGACCGACCGGTGCGCCGAGTTTCGCGTAGGCGACGCCCAGGTTCTGGGACTTGCCTCCGACAGCGTGGACATCGCGGTGTCCGGGCTGGTGCTGAATTTCGTGCCGCGCCGCGAGGAAGCGCTGCGGGAAATGGCGCGGGTGGCGCGGCCGGCCGCTGCCGTCGCCTTCTATGTATGGGATTATCCGGGCGGCGGCGTCGAATTGATGCGCGCCTTCTGGACGGCTGCGGTGGATCTCGATCCCGGAGCGCGGGACCTTACCGAGGACCGCCGTTTTCCCTTCTGCACGCGCGACAATCTGGCCCATCTGGCAAGGCAGTCGGGTTGGGTGGATGTCGAGGACGAGCGGATCGAGGTCGATACCCGCTTTGCCGATTTCGAGGATTTCTGGCACCCGTTCACGCTGGGGGCCGGACCTGCTCCCGGTTACTGCATGAGCCTGCCGCCACACAGGCGCCAGAGGCTGAAGGAGAAGCTTCAGGCCGCTCTGCCTTGCGCAGCCGACGGTGCCATCCCGCTGAAGGCACGCGCCTGGGCGATCCGCGGACGCGCCGCATGAGGGCGAGGGCAGTCCGTCGGCCGTGACGGGAAGGGGCGGGCGAATGCGTTTCGGCTGCTTCCGCCCGGCGGGGTCACGGCGCCGAAGCGGCCAACGCGTCAGAAGCCCCCTTGAGGCGGGGCACCCGGGGCCGGTCACTTCGAGAATACATCGAGATAGGCCCGACACATGATCACCAGTTGCCGGCGCAGATCCTGCGCCACCTCGGCCGAATGACCGCGCTCGAAGGAATTGCGCACCGCGCCGAAGATGACCGTCACGAGTGTCCGGTTAAGGGATGCGATGTCGGCAAGCCCCTCGTTTGGCGCACTTGCAAGCATGGCCGTGGTTGCCGCATCCGTCCGTTCCGCAAAGGCCGCTATCAAGGCTTCGTTGTCCATCTCCACGACCGAGCGGTAGAGGGCGCGCGTCACGTCGGGCCGTTCGTTCTTGGCGTGCCAGTAGGCGTCGATCAGCGCCTCCACCATGTCGCCCGCCTGCCGGCCATGCTGGTTGCGGCATGTCGCCTCGATCCGTTCCGCAAGGATGTCCAGGTAACGCTCGTTGACGGCGTAGATGAGAGCCTGCTTGTGGGGGAAGTACTGGTACATGGTGCCGACCGACACGCCGGCCCGCTCGGCCACGCGGGTGGTCGTGAGCTGCGAAGGCCCGTCCTTCACCAAAAGCTGAACAGTCGCCTCGAAAATCGCGTCCACGGTTGCCGAGGCGCGGCGTTGTTGCGGTCTTTTCCGGGGCTTCAAGGCCGGTGGCGTGGCAAGGCTCAAACGCGAATCCTCAAACTGAACAATCCTTCATATCATCGGCGCGAACAGGCAAGGAAGGCTTCAGACATGAACAATCAACGCGTTGCGCTCGTCACCGGAGGCAACAAGGGCATCGGCCTCGAGATCGCGCGCCAACTCGGTCAGGCAGGCGTCACGGTGGTGGTCGGGGCGAGAGACATGGATCGTTGCAATGCGGCAGTCGCCGAACTGAGGCAACAGGGCATCGACGCATGGCCGCTCCGGCTCGACGTGACCGACCCGGAGAGCATTGCCGCCGCCGCCCGCACGATCGCCGGCACGACAGGTCGTCTGGATATCCTCGTCAACAATGCCGGCATCTTCGACTTCGCCGACGCGCCGCCGAGCCGCGCATCCGTCGATGCCGTTCGCCGGGTCATGGAAACAAACTTCATCGGCGTGCTGTCCGTCACGCAGTCGATGCTGCCGCTGCTGAAGGCCGCGTCGGCCGGGCGCATCGTGAACCTGTCCAGTTCGCTGGGTTCCCTGACACTGAACGGCGATCCCGCCTCGACCTACTATTCACAGCAGTTCATC
The DNA here is from genome assembly GCA_023433855.1 of Pseudomonadota bacterium. Lineage (GTDB taxonomy): Bacteria > Pseudomonadota > Alphaproteobacteria > Rhizobiales > Rhizobiaceae > Neorhizobium. Next base: position 3,545 of record JAEYTV010000036.1, read on the forward strand.
GGCTACAACGCCTCGAAGGCTGCCTTGAACATGCTGACGATCGAGTTGCACGAGGAACTGAAGGAGAGTGGCATCGTGGTAAATTCCGTGAGCCCCGGCTTCGTGCGAACGGACCTGACCGGATATGGCGACATGACCCCGGAGGAGGGGGCACGGCTGCCGGTTCACTATGCCCTGTCGGCGACGACGTCCGGGACCTTCGTCGGCCCGGATGGAACGACGCCCTGGTGAGGCCGACCGACTGGAAGCGGGGCAATGGGTTTTTGCCTTCACGCTTGCGGGGCCGCCAGAGAACAGCTAAGAGATATACAGTTAAACTGTATATCTCTGGTGGCTGCTGATCAAAGGGGCGAGCATGACGATAGGCAACAAGGAGGTGGTTCGCCGCTTCAACATCGATGTGATTCAGAACGGCGATGAGGCTGCATTCAACGCGTTGATGGCGCCGGACTTCATCAATCATGCGGCACCGCAGGGGATGCCGAACGGCCCGGACAGCATGTGGAACACCTTCCAGAACATTCTCCGGCCCGCACTGTCGGGCCTGAGGGTGACGATCCACGATCAGATCGCCGAGGGGGACAAGGTCACCACCCGCAAGACGATCAGCGGCGTTCACTCTGGCACGCTGGCGGGCATTCCTGCAACGGGACGCGACGTCGAGATCGCCGTCATCGATATCGTGCGGGTCCGGGACGGCAGATATGCCGAGCATTGGGGGCTGAACACCCTTTCGAACGTGCTGGCTGCACTATCGAAGGGGTGATCCCTCCGTCTGGCAAAGTCGTTCGATGACAGGAATGGCGGCTTCAAGCGTCCGCCTGTCCTCCTCCGACAGCCGTTCCTCTATCAGGGCGGCGATCTTTGACGTCCGGGCTCGACGGGAGCGGGACAACTCCTCCCGCCCTTTCTCGGTAATTGACAGAAGCTGACTGCGGCCATCCGCCGGATTGGGCAATCGACGGATCAGCCCTTCAGTTTCGAGCTGCGCGGTTACCAGTCGCATGCTCTGATGCCGGACATTGCGGCAGTTTGCCAATTCGGCGACACTTAGCGGCCCACCTCTTTCAAGAAGCAGAAGGGTTTCGGACTGGGATGTCGTTGGCGTGTCCGTCTGGCTTCTCACGCCGCGCACGAACCGGCTGAGAGTATCGCGAAGGCTCTCCGCAAGGATCAGCGCGGTGGCTTGGTGTCCGGAGCCCGTTTCGTCGTTTGCCATCTGCTTCCTGTGCCCTTCCGAACATGGCGTTCCCCCTGCCATTAACCCAGCGCGTCGCGGAAGTGAAACGGCATGGGCGTCATGGCCCCGTCGCCCTCTCGGCGAAATGAGGTCTCGACCCTAGGCCGCCATCCGACCAGCCGTCGCTTCGTTCGGCATGGCATCCTCGCAATATGTTGACGGCGGCATTCCGACAAAGCGGGTGAAGGCGGTGCTGAAGGCGCTCGCGGATCGATAGCCTATACGCTCGGCTATTTCCTGCAGTCCGAGATCGTCTCTGTGTCTCAGGAGACTTTTGGCCAGGCTCATGCGCCAGGTGATGAGATATTCCTTCGGCGAGACACCGATCGTGCGGCGGAACCTGTTGAAGAAGACGGAGCGCGACAGCGCGGCCTCGCGGGCCATCTCGTCGACCGTCCAGTCTTTTGTCGGCTGCTCGTGCAGCAAGCGGATGGCGGTTGCAAGACGGGGATCGCCCAGACCGCGAAGGATGCCGACAGGTGCCGTCTCGCCAGCCACCGAGCGGAGCGCTTCGAGGAGAAGAACCTCGAGCAAGCGGGCGAGTATCGAGGCCCGCGCCGGTCGTTCCGTGCACGCCTCGTCCGTGACGAGCCGAACAAGGGCGGTAAGCCGACCTTCATCCCTGATATGAACAAGCTGGGGCAGGAGCCGGACAAGCAGGGCCGCATCGGGTGACGAAAATTCGAAGTGACCGACGAGCAGACGGGCGTTGATCGGCCCCTCCGGGTTCCCGTGCCTGGTTTCACCCGGCAGCAGGGTAACGGCCAGTGGGTCCCGTCCGTCGCCCTGCGGTCCTTCCGGACCGGACATCGTGAATGCGAAGGCCGCCGGGATGAGTACGAAGTCTCCCTCCCTGAGCGTGATCGCTGCGCTGCCCTGAACGGACAACTGGGCCGAACCCTCCAGGATCACGCAGTAGAAGGGCTGGCCGTTTTCCTCGCGTTCCACCCGCCAGTGACCAGCACCGCTTACAACCTTGGACCGTGGCGCATGGGGCTGGAGAAGCTCTACCATCTCGGACAGGGGGTCACCCATTCCGTACTCCTGATAATGTATTACAGACAAAGCATTATATAAAGTTTCAGATCTCCCTGCTAGCGTTAGATGAGATCAGAAAAGGAGACATCATGAACACCGTTCTCGTCACAGGCTGCTCGTCGGGCTTTGGAATGAATATCGCCCGGCATTTTCTTGAACGCGGCTGGAAGGTCGTTGCAACCATGCGGACCCCTGACAAAGGTCTGCTTCCTGCCAGCGATCACCTTCGTATCCTTCCACTGGATGTGACGGACGATGACAGCGTCGCTGCTGCGGTCGAAGCGGCGGGGCCGGTCGACGTCCTTGTCAACAATGCCGGCATCGGCTGGATGAGCGCTTTCGAAGGTACCCCCATAAGCCTCGCGAGCGATCTGTTCCAGACCAACACGATCGGTTTGATGCGCGTGACCCAGGCAATCCTGCCCGGGATGCGCGAAAACGGAGGGGGAGTTATCATCAATGTGAGCTCGGCGGTGACGCTTCGAGCGCTTCCGCTTCTGTCGGTGTACACGGCGACGAAGGCGGCTGTGAACGCCTTCGCAGCGTCCTTGGCGATCGAGCTCGAACCGTTCGGCATCAAGGTCCGGACAGTGCTTCCGGGGTCTGCTCCCGGCACCAGCTTCGGCTCCTCGGCCCGGTCGAAGATCGAGAAACTGGGCGGCTTCCATCCGGCTTATGCGGACTTCACCAACGAGGTGATCGCCAGGCATCAGCAGAATGCCGGTCCTAAAACGCAGACGTCCGACGTCGTCGAAGCCGTCTGGCGGGCGGCGACAGATGCTGATTGCCCGGTGGTCCAGCCGGCCGGCGCAGACGCTGTCGCCTGGGCGGCCTGACCTTAAT
>JAEYTV010000217.1 GCA_023433855.1 Pseudomonadota bacterium
GCTCACAACTGGCCAACCAGGCCGGGCAGGTCAGCAATCAGTCCGTCGCGTACCACGTAGCTGATCGGCTTTTCACCCTGGGGCTTGTTGTCGACCAGCAGCCTCGCGAAGATGACGCGCCGCTCTCCTTTGGTCGCCCATCCCACAAACCAGCCGAGCGGCCGGTTGCCGTCCGATTTGCCCGCCTTGTCGCGCAAGGAGCCCGAACCCGTCTTGCCCTGGATATCCCAGCCGTCGGCGGCATCGAAATGCGGGATGATGGCGCGCGTCTTGTCGGCGGCCTCTTCGGAGATCGGCAGCCCACCGACCAGAAAGCGGCGGATGAAGCGGACCTGCTCGTCGGGTGAAATCTTCAGCGAGGAGGAGAGCCACGCTTCCGTCAGGCCACCCGATACATCGCTGTTTCCGTAACCGAAACGCCGCACGTAATCGGCAAACGCCCTCTCGCCGAGCTTGCGGGTGAGCTCTTGCGAATACCAGACGATCGAATCCCTCTCCCAGACAAGTGGATCCGTCGCCTTCTGTTCCCGCTTCGGCCGTTCGAACTTCGCCTGGTAGTCCCAGCGAGGGGTCTTCTCGTCCTTGAGGATGCCCGCGTCATAACCCATCATGGCCAAAGGCAGCTTGAAGGTGGATTGCGGATAGAACGCCTGGTCGCAGCTGCCCTGGCGGTAAAGGGTCTCGCCGCTCTCTTCATCGAGAATAACCGTGCAGCGGACCGGCTCGGCGGCCTGCAGCGGCCCGCTATCCACCAACGCTGTGGCAACCCCCAGCAATGCAGCAAGAAGAAGAGAATTCCGGTAGGCCATCAATCCGTGCTCCCTGTCGTTGACGCGGCTGTTCTAGGGCGGCTTGCGAGCCCTGATCAAACGATGATATCTGCGGGCAGCCATAAATTTTTCTGGGGCATCCATGGTCCGGCCGCATCTCCCCCTGAATGCCCTGCGCGCCTTCGAGGCAGCAGCGCGCCACCTTTCCTTCACCCGTGCCGCGATCGAGCTCTGCGTTACCCAGGCAGCCGTCAGCCACCAGGTGAAGCTGCTCGAACAACGGCTCGGGGTGACCCTATTCCGGCGACTGCCGCGCGGCCTGATGATCACCGAGGAGGGGCTGGCGCTGCTGCCGTCGCTGAAGGAAAGCTTCGACCGGATGGCCGACGTACTGGAACGGTTCGAGGGAGGACATGTGCGCGAGGTGCTGAAGCTCGGCGCGGTCGGCACGCTGGCGGTCGGGTGGCTGCTGCCGCGCCTTCAAGACTTCCGGCAGAAATATCCCTTCGTTGACCTGAGGCTATCCACCAACAACAACCGGGTCGACATTGCCGCCGAAGGCCTCGACTACACGATCCGCTTCGGCAACGGCGCTTGGCACGACATCGAGGCCCAGCCGCTGTTCGAGGCGCCGCTTTCGGTGCTCTGCACGCCCGCGATTGCCCGCCGGCTGAAGAGCCCGGAGGACGTGGCGCATCGGGAACTGCTGCGCTCGTACCGGGCAGACGAATGGCCGGGCTGGTTCGAGGCGGCGGGTGTCCCCGCCCCTGCGATCCGCGGCATGGTGTTCGATTCGTCGGTCCTGATGATCGAGGCGGCGCTGCATGGAGCCGGCGTGGCGCTGGCGCCGCCGGCGATGTTTTCCCGCCACCTCGCCTCCGGGGAACTCGAACAGCCGTTCCGGATCTACATCTCCAGGGGAAGCTACTGGCTGACGCGGCTAAAGTCGCGCACGGTGACGTCGGCGATGGCAATGTTCGGCAACTGGCTCGCCGAACAGGCGGCGGAGATGCGGGCCGTGCAAGGCTAACGGCCACCAGACTTGCCATCTCGCTCCGCCTGTGTCATCACCCGCGCTCTCAAAACATTGACTAGCACCGGTCGGGCCCCTGCAGCATTCGGGAACCGGCATATCGTGGCAGTCAGGTTCAACCATCATCCGCGATAAGAGGAGCACGGCCATGGCACGGGCGCTCGGGCTTGACTTCGGCACGACCAACACCGTCATCGCCCTTGCCGACTGCGATGCGGCGGCACATTCGATGCACTTCACCAGCAGCGCCGGCGAGACCGACACGATGCGGACGGCGCTCTCCTTCATGAAGGATACCCAGCTCGGCGCGCAGGCACTGAAGGTGGAGGCCGGACAGGCAGCGATCCGACAGTTCATAGACAATCCGGGCGAGGCCCGCTTCCTCCAGTCGATCAAGACCTTTGCGGCCAGTCCGCTGTTCCAGGGCACGCTGATCTTCGCCCGCCGGCACCAGTTCGAGGACCTGATGGAAATCTTCCTGCGGCGGCTTTGCGCCTACGCGGGCGATGCCTGGCCTTCCGACGTGTCGCGCATCGTCGTCGGACGTCCGGTGCAGTTCGCCGGCGCCAGCGCCGACGCCGATCTCGCGCTGAAGCGCTACAATGCGGCGCTGACACGGCTCGGCTTTCCCGAGATCGCTTATGTCTACGAGCCCGTCGCGGCGGCCCATTATTTCGCCCAGAACCTGCAGCACGACGCGAATGTGCTGGTTGCGGATTTCGGCGGCGGCACGACGGACTATTCGCTGATCCGCTTCGAGCGCCATGCGGGGAAACTCTCGGCCATTCCGATCGGCCATTCCGGCGTGGGCATCGCCGGCGACCACTTCGATGCCAGGATGATCGACCACCTCGTCGCGCCGGAGATCGGCAGAGGCAGTAAGTTCAGAAGCTTCGACAAGGTGCTCGACGTGCCGAGCAACTACTATACGAGCTTCTCGCGCTGGAACCAGTTGTCGATCTTCAAGGGCTCCAAGGAATACGCCGACCTCAAGTCGCTGGTCCGCTCGGCGCTGGAGCCGGAGAAACTGGAGCTCTTCGTCGATCTCGTCGAGCATGACGAGGGCTATCCGCTCTATCAGGCGGTGTCGGCGACGAAGATGGCGCTGTCGGCTGCCGAAGAAGCCGAATTCCGTTTCGCGCCGCTTGGCCGCGCCGGGCACAAGACGGTCAGGCGGTCGGATTTCGAAGACTGGATCGCCGACGATCTGGCGCGGATCGAAAACGCCCTCGACGAAGTGCTCGACAAAACCGAGACACCGGCAGACGCGGTGGACAAGGTCTTCCTGACGGGCGGGACCTCCTTTGTCCCGGCCCTCAGGCGCATCTTCAGCCGGCGGTTCGACCCGTCCAAGATCGAAAGCGGCGGAGAGCTTCTGTCGATTGCTCACGGGCTCGCGCTGATCGGCGAGAGCGACAATATGGAGCAATGGGCTGCGTGACGGCGCTTCTCAGCGGCCATCCCCTCCGATAATGTAGCACCATGAACACCGCCAAGGATCTCGATGCACCGGAACTGAGGGCGCTTCTGCATTTCTATGCAGATGCGGGGGTCGAATGGCTGGTGGAGGACGATCCAGTCGATCGCTTCGCCCAGTTTTCCGCCCAGAAGGCGGCGCGGGCCGAAGCCCGCATACCGGCAGGGGCAACGCCTGACGCACCGCCGGACGACGGCCGCGGCCGATCCGAAAGCCCGAATGCCGCAACAATCCGGAGCCGCAGCGTGGCTGCCCGACCCGGCCCGGCCCCGACGCAACCCACCGTCGCCGTGCCCGACAGCGAAGCCGTCGCCTCCGCCCGTTTTGCAGCCGACAGCGCCCGTTCGCTTGCCGAACTGAAGACCGCGCTCGAAGCCTTCAACGGCTGCAACCTCAAGAACGGGGCGCGCTCGACCGTATTCGCCAGCGGCGATCCGTCCTCCGGCATCATGGTGGTCGGCCCCTCCCCGAATGCCGACGACGACCGGGACGGCATCCCCTTTTCCGGCAGGCAGGGACAACTCCTCGACAAGATGCTTGCCGCCATCGGCCTTTCTCGCGAGACGGTGATGCTCACCAATATCATTCCCTGGCGGCCGCCCGGCAACCGGATGCCGTCCGAGCCCGAACTGGAGATCTGCCGCCCTTTCCTGGAGCGACAGGTGGCGCTCGCCGGGCCGAAGGCGATCCTGCTTCTCGGCAACTTCCCTGCCCGCATCTTTTTTGGCGGCAACGGCACCATCCATTCCCTGCGCGGCCAGTGGCGCGAGATCTCGTTCGGTGGCATGCAGATCGACGCTATCGCCACCCTGCATCCCCAGGAACTGCTCGCCGCCCCCGCCAACAAGGCCCTCGCCTGGCAGGATCTCCTGACATTCAGGGCCCGCCTTTCCGCCCAGTGAGTGCCTATTATTCAGGCAGCCAGTGCCGGCATCTGCTCAAGGTTAACAAGTTATGAAAGAGGCTATGCAAGTGATGCATGGCAGTGCGGCGTTTCGCTGCATTGCAGAATCGATGCTGCATCGCAATATTGGCAACGTGTCTTGGGAGGAACAGGTTTAAGGAACCAAGGCCATGACTACGCGATTTCGCCCGATCCACTCGGGCTTCGAAACCCTCCGGATCGCCGGGCTGCCGCCGCGATCGACGCAGGGCTACCACCGCTTCGGCTCGGCGACAAACGAGCAGATGACCGCCCGCGCGCTGGCGCATCAGGCGCAGGTCACCCGTCCTGCCGCGATCTTCACCGATTTCCGCGAACGCTGATACGGGAGGGATCCGCCGTGACCACCATCCTGCTCTTCCGTCCGATCCGGACCTTGCGCAGCAACCTGGCGCATATCGGCGCTGCCGTGAACGCCTCGCGCGAACTCACGCAGGCAGTCGACGCACGTCAGGCCTCCGGGCCGCCCAGGTGCAATCCAGCCACGGCCGCCATCCCGCTCTAGCAATGGCGGTCAGCCAGTCGGCGGAGACACCTTGCGGGCCGCCTTGCGTTCCAGCCCCAGCCGATGCTCACGATAGATGATGAAGATGCCGGCGGATACCGTGATGGCGGTGCCGACCAGCATAGACGCCGTCGGCACATCCCCGAACAGCAGATAGGCAATGCCGATCCCCAGCAGGATCGACGTGTATTCGAAAGGTGCGACGGTGGAGACATCGGCGTTCCGATAGCATTCCGTCAGAAGCACCTGCCCCACGCCGCCGCAGAAGCCCGCCCCGATCAGGAACAGAGCTTGTGACGTCGTCAGCGCGGCCCAGCCGAAGGGCAGGCTCGCAAGCGAGAACACCGCTCCCGCCAGCGAGAAATACAGGACGATCGTCGCGGTCTTCTCGGTGCGCACCAACTGGCGCGTCTGGATCATGGCGAATCCGGCAAGCACCGCCGACATGATGACGGACGCGGCACCTAGCGCCTGCTGCGACTCCATACCGCCTTCCTCGAACATGGTGAGTTTCGGCCAGGAGATGATCACCACCCCCAGCATGCCGATGACGACTGCCGTCCAGCGGTAGATGCGCACCGTCTCCTTCAGGAAGATCGCCGCAAACACCACCGCGAGGAGCGGCGTGGAATAACCGATGGCGATTGCGTCCGGCAGGGGCAGGTTGACCAGCCCGTAGAAGCCGAAGCCCATCGACAGGATGCCGAGGAGACCGCGCTTCAGGTGCCCCAGGGGACTTCGGGTATAAAAGGCGCCGCGCAACTCCCGCTCGATACCCAGATAGACGATGATGGGAACGATGGCGAAGGCGGAGCGATAGAAGGTGATCTGGCCCGCGGGCACATCCGGGCCGGCGGACTTGATGCAGGTCTGCATCAAAACGAATACGATCACGGACGCCACCTTGAGCATGATCCCCTTGAGGGGATTGGGAGCATCGGCGCCCATCAGCATCTCGTCGGGATCAGCGGCCGCATGGAAGGAAACCTGTCGTTTGAAGGGAGGATTCGCGGCGGCAGGGTAACGAAAAAGCAGCACGAGGGGGATCAAAACTGATGATAGGTCCATCAATATCGATAAACCCCAGGAAGCTTTCCCCGATTAGTTGGGGCAGCGGCAGGTAAAAATTGGCGCGAGTTTCAATAATCGTTTAGCATTGCATGCAACTATGTCCGCGGCGACAGACGAGTTTGGACTCGAAAGGCCCGGACGCCTTGCCATCGCCACGTGGAAGAGCCGGTTCAGGAAGCAACATGCGAACAGACACGGGCCAGATTGTTCATCTGGCAGATTACCGCCCGACCGATTTCATCCTGGAACGGGTCGATCTCACCTTCGAACTCGACCCGACGAATACGAAGGTCGAGTCCCGGCTGATCTTCCATCGGCGCGACGGTGTCGATCCCGCCGCGCCCCTCGTGCTCGACGGCGACGAACTGACGCTTTCTGGCCTGCTCATCGATCAGGTCGAGGTACCGGCAAGCCGATACGAGGCCACCCCGGAGCGCCTGACCATTCGCGACCTGCCGGAAAGTGCGCCGTTCGAGATCACCGTCACCACCTTCATCAATCCGGAAGCCAATACGCAGCTGATGGGGCTCTACCGGACGAACGGGGTCTACTGCACCCAGTGCGAGGCGGAAGGCTTCCGCCGCATCACCTATTTCCCCGACCGCCCGGACGTGCTGGCGCCCTATACGATCACCATCATCGCCGAAAAGACCGCAAACCCGCTTTTGCTTTCCAACGGCAACTTCCTCGGCGGAGGCAACTACGACGAAGGCCGCCACTTCGC
>JAEYTV010000220.1 GCA_023433855.1 Pseudomonadota bacterium
GGATCAAGGCCTCGATCCAGGAATACATCCTGCGCTCCTGGTCGCTGGTGAAGATGGGGACGACGGCAAACCAGAAACGCCTCTTCTTCAACCTGCGACGCCTGAAGGGCCGCATCCAGGCCATCGAGGACGGTGACCTGAAGCCCGACCAGGTGAAGGAGATCGCCACGAAGCTCAATGTGTCCGAGGAAGAAGTGGTCTCCATGAACCGCCGCCTTTCCGGAGACGCCTCCCTCAACGCACCGATCCGCGCGACCGAGGGGGAGTCCGGGCAGTGGCAGGATTGGCTGGTAGACGAAAACGACAGCCAGGAAGACGTTCTGATCGAGCAGGATGAACTGGAAACGCGCCGCCGGATGTTGTCCAAGGCGCTCGGGGTCCTGAACGCTCGCGAACGGCGCATCTTCGAAGCCCGCCGTCTTTCTGACGACCCTGTAACGCTGGAAGACTTGTCGGCCGAATTCGACATCAGCCGCGAGCGGGTGAGACAGATCGAGGTGCGCGCCTTCGAGAAGGTGCAGGATGCCGTCCAGAAGGAAGCACTCGCGCAGGCAAATGCGCTGCGCGTCGTGGACGCATGATCATCGAGCGTCGGGACAAGATTGTCCCGGCTTGTGCCGCTCCATCATCTTCGGCCTGGAAGCCTCCCGGTTTCCGGGCCGATTGATTCAGGGGGCCGCCAAATGGTGTGACCGCCGAAGCTCCTCAACGGATATGGGATACAGCAGAGGATTCACGGCCACCCCGGACAAACCTTCCGTTCGGTTCCGGCACACCCCGCGATTATCGGCGCCAGACGCCGGTGTCCGCCGGAGAAAGACTCCGCCCAGCCGGGCGGGGCCCGTAAGGAGCGGCAGCAATTACTGCCCCGTCGCCGCAGTCCCGAGATTGCCCCATTCGCGAATGGCGTCGTTGAACACCCGTTCCCCTTCAGGACCCTTCTGAAGGGTAAACAGCGCTCGTCGGCCGTTGCGGTAGGCAACCGGCACGTCGATCCAGTTCCGGCTCCGCAACAGCTCGAGATTCGTCGCACGGGCATCCGGGAAGTCGTTGAGAGCAATCATGTGGAAGTCGTCGGTGATCTTGGCCGGCACCGCGATGAGTGCATTGCCCCTGTCCTGCTCCGTCTGCTTCATGGCGATCCGTTGGAGGCTGTCGATCGCCCCCCCTTCGAAATCGGGCGGGACCGCAAAGACGATCTCGATCAGGTGGCTGGCCGGCAGTGATGAGTCGGTATTGCGTTTCACAGTGATCAACGCGGTCAGGCCCCTTCCCGGAACCGTGACGCGGCCCTGAATGACGGGCTCTTGCTGACCATTGGCGCCCGCCTCGCGCTGCAGTGACCAGGACACAGCACCGTCGATCGCGGTTGGAGCCGACTGGCCGATGCGCTCCTCGTACAGGAACATCTTCTCACCCGCCAAGGCCGGCGCTTCGGCAGGACTTGCAGCCGGCGCATTACCGGCAGGGCCGGCTTCGGCCGATGCGGCCGGCGCAGATGTTCCCGGCGCCGCGGGATCCCCGCTCGCCGCCGGAGCAGATGCAGCAGGCGGGTTGGCTGGCGGCGCGTTGAGCTGGGCGACCGACTGTCCTTCGGCATTCTGCGCCAGGTCGCTCTCGCCGGCCGGCCCCTCGTCCGCTTCACTGCCGTCGGGCATCAGCCTCTGGGTGAACTTGGTTCCGCTGGTAGGCTCAACCGCCGCGTCCGGCACCTGCGGAGCAGATGCCTGACTACCCGGACTGGACTGAGCGTCCTGTGGAGACGGGGTTGATTCCACAGCCGCTGGCGTCTCGCCTTCCGCCGGCGTCTCGGCGACGGCCGCCTGTTCGGACCCCTGCACGGCGGAGCTATCGGCAGGAATCAGGCCCCCGACCATCTCGTTCAGTGAATCGCGATTGACCCAGAAGGCGTAGCCGCCAGTCCCCACCACCAGCAAGCCGATCACCGCCAGCAGGATCCCGGCATAGTTGCGCTTCTTGACAGGAGTGACCCGATAGGGCCGAGCTGGCGCCGGCATGAGATCGTCTGCATCGGCGTCACCGTGCAGCCCTCCACCAGACGCTCGGCTTGACGCCGCATTATCCTTGTTGAACCCGATGAGCTCTTCCAGATCGCCCCATGGGTCGGAATCGGCCGGCTTGTATGCAGGCTTCGGCGCCTCGTCGGGATCCTGGGCAAGCGGTTCATCGCCGGCGGCTCCTTCGGCAACAGGAGCTGCCGCAGCAGCAATGCCGCCCAGTTCCGATACGGCCGGCATCCTGACTTCATCGGCAGCCACATGCGTCGCCTGGTCAAAATGAGCCTCCACTGGAGCGGATTGCTGCCCATAGCGAACCGGTTCGACCGGCCCGCCCGGGACGAGCTCCGGAACGTCGTTCCACGCGGCAGCCAGATCTCCCGCCTCAGGAACCGTACCGCTCGATACCGGAGCGAATGCCTCCCGCGCCGGCCAGTCTTCGGTCGACCGGATCTCTTCGGTCGACCGGATCCCTTGGTGATCTGCGTGGTCGGCGCGCCAGTGATCGGCGTCTCCCGGAGCCTCCGGTTGGGCGGGCGCGCTCTCCCCCGGATACGGAAAATCGTCTTCCTCGGGAACCGGCGCGAACTGTTCAGCGGCGATCGGTTCCGATGCGGTCAATGGAGCTTCGGTTTCATGGGGCGGCTCCGAACCCTGCAAATCGCCACCCGCGCGGTAGTCGGCCACCCCCTGCAGCCCGGGATCCGCAACCGGTTGCTCATAGGCGAAGGGCGGCCCTCGCTCGTCCTCCGGCGGCACGTCGTCACGCCAGTCCCCGTAGCTCTGGGGGGCACTCTGGTCTGGATCTGTTTCTACAACCCGTTGGTCGTCGCCATAAACGTGCGGCTCTTCGGTGTAGCGAGCTTCCTCCACGGCTTGTGGCGCGCCACCCTCCAAACGTGGTTCCGCTTCAGACGTTGGCGGAAAGGTCCCGACCGGGGAGGACGGTTCAACTTCATAGCTGGGCTGCTGGAAGGTATCTTCGGACGAAGGGGCGGACGCAGTTCCAGGTTCCTGTTCTGCGTGCTCGTCAGCGGTCCCAACGGCATAAGCTTGGGCCGCGGGCACGTCTTCGGGCGCTTCGGGTCGAATGTCATCCCGGTACTCTTCGGCGACCGTAGCTTCGTCCGGCGAGGCTGCGACAACAGCCGCCTCCTCCATGGGGTCAACCGCCTCGGCGTGCTCGCTTTCCACCTCCACGATGGCGGCCTCGAGCTTTTCCATCTGTCGCCGCAGCATGTCTTCTGGCGGACGCGGCTTCATGTTCTCAAGCTGCCGCTGAACGGCGCCACGAGCCTTGTCATACACCTTCGCGCGCATATCCGGCGTGTTGTTCGCCAGGCCGTCGACGGCGCGGCGGATCACCGCAACAAAATCAGCCATCAGTACTTTCTCATGATGACCGGCTCCTCACCGGCCCACTGGTAATAGTTTGTGAACCTTAATCTTCAAACGGATCAGTCACAAGTATGGTGTCGTCTCGTTCCGGGCTGGTCGAAAGTAGCGCGACGGGTGCCCCAATCAACTCCTCTACCTGACGCACATACTTGATCGCCTGAGCAGGCAGATCCGCCCATCTGCGGGCGCCTACCGTGGACTCCTTCCAGCCTTCGAGCGTGATGTAGACGGGTTCGGCACGCGCCTGGGCTCCCTGGCTGGCCGGCAGATGATCGATCCGCTCGCCGTCCAGCATGTAGCCGACGCAGATCTTCAGCTCATCAAGACCATCGAGCACATCGAGCTTGGTGAGCGCGATGCCTGTGATTCCATTGGTGGCCACGGACTGGCGCACCAGCGCCGCATCGAACCAACCGCAGCGGCGCTTGCGGCCGGTAACGGTTCCGAACTCGTGGCCCTTCTCTCCCAGGAACTGCCCGATCTCGTCGTCGAGTTCGGTCGGGAACGGTCCTTCTCCTACCCGCGTCGTATACGCCTTGGTGATGCCGAGGATGTAGCCGAGCGCACCCGGTCCCATGCCGGAGCCGGCAGCCGCCTGGCCGGCGACGGTGTTGGAGGAGGTCACGAACGGATAAGTGCCATGGTCTATGTCGAGCAGCGAACCCTGCGCGCCTTCGAACAGGATGCGAGATCCCTTCCGGCGTTCCTTGTCGAGCAGTTCCCAGACAGTCTCACGAAATGGCAGAACGCGATCGGCAACCGAGGTCAGTTCCTGCATGATGGCCTCGTGGGAAACCTCCTTCTCCCCGAGACCGCGGCGCAACGCGTTGTGATGGGTCAGGATGCGGTCGACCTTGCCGGCCAGCGTATCTGGATCTGCAAGATCCATGACGCGGATGGCGCGGCGACCCACCTTGTCTTCATAGGCAGGGCCGATGCCGCGTCTGGTCGTGCCGATCTTCGTGCCGCTGTTGGAAGCGGCGTCTTCGCGCATGCCGTCAAGCTCGCGGTGGAGCGACAGGATGAGCGTCGCATTGTCGGCGACGCGCAGGTTCTCCGGCGTCACCTTGACACCCTGCTTGCCAAGCTTTTCGATTTCGGCAAGCAGCGCATGCGGGTCGAGAACCACGCCATTGCCGATGACGGCGATCTTGCCGGGGCGAACGATGCCCGACGGCAGAAGTGAAAGCTTGTAGCTGATGCCGTCGATAACGAGCGTATGGCCCGCGTTATGACCACCCTGGAAGCGGACGACGATATCGGCGCGCTCGGAAAGCCAGTCGACAATCTTGCCCTTGCCCTCGTCGCCCCATTGCGAACCTACCACAACTACGTTCGTCATTTCTTGCTTCCTGTCTTCCGGGCGTGATCCACGCGACCATACGTGCATAGCCCGAAGATCATTGAATTACGGACCATACGCCATTCCGTTGTTCCCCGCCGTGCTTGGAATACATCGGCCATAGAAACGGGCGCATCTATAATGCCTCGCCCGACGGAAAGCGACCGGTTTGTCATATGGATCGTGGTTTTTGCGTGACAAACGCACAAACTGCACGTTATTTCCGGCCGTTCATTTCCAGTGGCGACCGCTTCGTCCGGCGCCGGAGACCCATTTTGCAGAGAACAGCCTATCTTTCCCTCACCGTCGCAACCTTGTGCTGGGGCGGCAATGCGGTTGCGGGCAAACTCGCCGTCGGCCATGTAAGTCCCATGATGCTGACCTTCTGGCGCTGGTTCTTTGCGGTGAGCATCATCTTTGCCATTTCTCTCCCTTATATCCGAAAAGACTGGCCGGTGGTCAGGAAAAACCTGCCGATCCTGATCTTCCTGGGCCTCGTGGGTTATGTCGTG
>JAEYTV010000287.1 GCA_023433855.1 Pseudomonadota bacterium
AGGGGTGGGCGGGCCAGTGCCATGCCGCTGCCGACATTCCGAAGGGCGCGGACGTGACCGTCATGGTTCGCCCGGAAAATCTTCAGATCCGTGACGATGGCGCGACAAACGACGGCCTCTCCTGGTCGGGCCAGATATCCCAGGCTATTTTCCGGGGGTCGCACCGGTCCATCATCGTCAAGACGCCTGCCCACGCGCTGCATGTGGAGGCTCCGTCCTTTGCGGATGTTGGCATCGGCCGCCCAGTGACCGTAGCCGCACCGGCCGAGGCGATCTGGGCGGTCCGCAACTGACCTCATCCCGGCCGCCGCCTCAATGAGCGCCGCTGTCGGCCGGGCGGTGCGAGACCTAACCTTCGCGCGACGGAGGTTGCGGCAAGCGGCCGGTGCATGCTGCTGCCGCGCACCTTTTCGACGCCAGCTGTAGGGCCGCACGTATACATCAGATGCCGACAAGCCGCGGGAAAGATGGCGTTCAGCCTGCCGTTCGCCGTCTGTGGCACGCAGTCGCGCACCATGTATACATTACCTGATGTTCTCTGTTGTATACATGACCGCCTTGCTTTATGAATTTGTCGATCCGAGAGGAGGCCCGATGTCCTGGGGACTAAGGCGTAGGACCGGATCGTTGGGAGGGGAGATTGGCGGGAGGAGACCGCTGACCCTCAACGGCCGACCAGGCTGACATAAAGCACACGAACGACCGAACGGTTTCCGCCGGGAGCTCAGTGGGCGCGAGCAAAGAGGGAAGGTAGGAAAATGGCTAAGAGTCTGACCCAGATCTTGGGAGAGAAGGGCAATCCCGTCGAAATGCTGCGCAATTCGCGCATCGGGATGTATGTCTATCCGGTGGTTGCGCCCGAATTTTCCAACTGGCGTACAGAACAGGTTGCCTGGAGAAAATCGGCAGTCCTGTTCGACCAATCGCATCACATGGACGAACTCATCGTGGAGGGGCCAGATTCGGCAAGTTTCCTCGAGGGTCTCGCAATCAACAGCTTTGCAAACTTCGACACCAGTCGCGCCAAACATTATGTGCCGGTCACGCCGGCGGGGCACGTGATCGGTGACATGATCATCTTCCGGGAAACGGAAGAGAAATTCATCCTGGTCGGCCGTGCGCCGACCGCCAACTGGCTGCGCTACAACGCTTCCCTCGGAAAGCACAACGTCAGGCTAACGCATGACCCCCGCTCACCCTCTCGGCCCGATGGGAAAGAGGTGACCCGCGTCCATTACCGGTTCCAGATCCAGGGGCCGGACGCCCCCAGGATCTTCGAGAAGATGAACGGGGGGCCGATTCCCGACATCAAGTTCTTCCATGTCGATTGGATCAATATCGGCCACAAGAAGGTACAGGCGCTCCGTCACGGCATGGCGGGAGCCCCCGGACTGGAGATATGGGGGCCATACGCTGAAAAGGACGAGGTGCGGGAGATCATCCTCAAGGCTGCCAAGGAAGCGGGTGTCGATCTCTACCTTGTCGGAGCGCGCGCCTATTCGACCAACACTCTGGAATCGGGATGGATCCCATCCCCCCTGCCGGCCATCTACACCGGTGCCGAGCTTCAAGGCTACCGTGACTGGCTGACCGAAGACAGCTACGAGGCCGTGGGCTCTATCGGTGGAAGTCTCGCGTCAGACAACATCGAGGACTATTACGTCAATCCGTATGAGCTGGGTTACGGCATCTACATCAAGTTCGATCATGATTTCGTTGGCCGCCAAGCCCTCGAACAGATGAAGGGCAAACCCCAACGCAAGAAGGTGACGTTCGAGTGGAATGCGGAAGATGTGATGAAGGTGATCGCATCGAATTTCGTGCCTGGCGAGCAGCACCCTTACAAGTGGATCGATCTGCCCCAGCCGAACTATGCGTCCTCCAGCGCCGACAGGGTCATGATGGGTGACCGTCTGGTCGGCATGTCGATGTTTAACGGCTACAGCTATAACGAACGTTGCATGCTTTCGCTTGGGGTGGTCGACGCCGACATCAAGGAAGGCGACGTGCTGACGCTTGTCTGGGGCGAACCGGGCGGCGGCACTGGCAAGACATCTATCGAGCAGGGGCATAGACAGGCGGAGATCCGTGTCCGCGTTTCTGCAACGCCTTATGCACGGGAGGCGCGTGAAAACTATGCCGACAGCTGGCGGACCCGCCAGCAGTGACGAGGATTGGAGCGGCGCCTTGGCGCCGCTTCCGCCACATGTGAAGAATGCCTAGCGTTGTTTGGTGCCGGCGCTTTTTCCGTCGGAGCTCCGCGAGCGTTCTTCGAAGCGGTCGGCACCCTTTGCGAGGTCGGAGCCTTTCTGTGCTTCGACCTTTTTTTCTTCCTCCCGGGCGCTCTCTTCAAGACCGCGAGCCGATTGCTTTCCGTTCTTCGTCGGTGCCTGTTCTATACCCATGACAAAGTCTCCTCCGCTGCCATGATCGGCGATCTGTTAGAAACACGGAAAAGGTCGTCGTGTTCCGTAGACGGGTTTGAGCGGATCACCGTCCTTCGCAAGCAGCACCACTGCGACTGTTCCGATCGCTACCATCAGCTTCGCTTCGAGCGGGCCGACAGGAAAACCTCCGGGTGATAGGCGAACTCCTTGTCGAATGGATAGGTCGGACGGCGCTTGCGGCGCCGCGCAAGCCGTTCAACAAACTGGTCCACCACGCCGGGTGACAATGCCATCAAACCTGGATTGGCGATCGGCGCCAGTTCCGGCGAGAGATAGCCCGACTTGACCACGAGGATTTTCGCTTGCTGAGGCGACAGACCCAGCCGGGTGAAATCGAGAATGCTGTGGTAGGGACGACGTTTGGCCGACAGCACCAGATCGATACCGTCAATGGCAACCACCGCCTGCCGCTCAGGAAGATCGTGGGTGTCCTCCAGGAATTTCACGGTCACCATTGCCTCGATCGGCTTGCTGCCGATCGTATCCAGGGAGGCACCGATGGTAAGCCCGAGGCTGGAGCCGACACCGGCTGCGTAGCATGCTTCCGTGGCTTGCCTGTCCGCAATGCCGGCAAAAATGACGTCGGTCGCGCGTCTCTCGATGAGGCTTGCCAACATCTCCGTGCGATCCCCGACGCCACCGCCGGTCGGGTTGTCTCCGGATTCGGCAATCACCACAGGCCTGCTCCGGGACCTGAGGGCCCGTTCGCCGCATTCCTCCACCGAGCCGGTTTCGCAGCCGAAGACGAATCGGTCCCGTGCGTCCCAATAGGCCTGAGCGACCCGCTGCGCCTCCCGTTCGAGAATGTGAGGAATGGTGCCGGTCATGATGGCGGCTGCCGTGGCTCTCGGCTCGTCGGCCCAAACATAGCCTACCATCAGCGACGCATCCCACACGCCGTCCATCGCGTCGATCTGCGGCATCAGAGCGTAGAGGCTCTTTGCGGGCTCGTCGACCGTGCTGGTTCTTTCGCCCGGTAACAGGACCGGGATCGGAACCCAGAGCAGGATCGGCCTTACGCCGGTTTTGAGACTCCTCACCAGCATGGCGACCGAACGGCGCATCGTTTCTTCCACATCGATGTGGGGCGCTGTCCGATAGGCGGAATACATGTCCAGCGCATCGATGATGCGCTGGCTTACGTTGCCGTGGAGATCGTAGCTGGCGGAGATGATGCAGTCTGGCCCCACTACGTCACGTGCCGCCTTGATCCAGTCGCCTTCGGCATCTTCCATGCCCTGGACGAACATGGCGCCATGCATGGCGAGATAAAGCCCGTCCAGCGGCAGGAGCTCTTCGAGGCGGTTCAGGAATTCAGACCTGAAACGTTCGTATGTGGAGCGCGCGACGGGGCCGCCTGCTATCGCCCGCGCATGCATCGTCGGCAGAAACTCGGCGTCGAAATCCCGAAGGAAGGCAAAATAGCGGGAAGCCGTCAATTCCACGCCCCGCAGGACACGGAAGTCCCTTTCCTCGTTCAGCACGGGATTGTAGGTGCTGCATTCAATGTGAATTCCGCCCACGGCGATACGCATGAGAAGACCTCATCTGGATTTCTGCCCGAGGCCAGGAGACAGGCCCTTGCCAAGGTCGTCCGGCAGAAGGAAGAAAGCATTGTCTTGATGACGCGTAAACCGGAGAGTTCTTGACACTCGGTTCGTCAATCGAACAAATCAATCCCGCGATCCTGCACCTCCCTTGCTGGTGCTGGATTGCCGACCTCGTGGGGAGCCCGATTTGAGCAGTTGCGGAGCAGCCGCAGAACCAGTCTTCTGCATGGACGTCGGGGGCTCCTTCATGAAGTTTGCCGTGTCTCCCGCCCCGGGTGTCGTCGTGCCGCTCGAAAAGGTTGCCACTCCAGTTGGGGACTGGCGCGGTTTCGTGGATGTGGTTGCTGCTCTGACCGAGCGGCATTCCCATGAAGTGGACGCCAGATCGCCACTCGGGCTGTCGATCGCGGGACTGGTTGACCCGCGAGACGGGACAGCGACTTCCGCCAATGTGCCTTGTATTACGGGCCGCCACCTCGCCGAGGAACTCGGCGCCATCCTGCGGCGCAAGGTCGTCGCCGCCAACGACGCCGACTGCATGACGCTCGCGGAGGCCAACGACGGAGCAGGCCGAGGGCATCCGGTGGTTTTCTGCACCATCATCGGCACGGGGATTGGCGGAGGGCTTGCAGTAGGAGGGCGGCTCACGAGCGGGACCGGCGGCGTCGCGGGAGAGTGGGGGCACGGCCCGATTGTCAACACGGTCGTCACGATCGGCAGCGACAAGGTCGAGATCCCACGGCTCGCATGCGGCTGCGGTCAATCCGGGTGCGTCGACACCATTGGCGGAGCAAGGGGTATCGAGCGCCTTCATCATCTTCTGCACGGTCGTCGGGAAAGCAGCTTCGACATTCTCGAGGCTTGGCAGGCCGGCGAGACGAGGGCTGGTCGAACCGTTGCGATCTGGCTCGAACTCGTTAGCGATCCGCTGGCTTTGGCCGTCAACATCACTGGCGCCTCGATCGTGCCTGTCGGCGGGGGACTTGCTTCCGTTGCGCCGCTGATCGCCGCTCTCGACGATGCGGTGCGAAAGCGCATCCTCAACCGCTTCGATCGTGCGCTTGTAACGCCCGCGATCTGGCGGGAGGATGGCGGCACCATGGGTGCTGCCGTGCTGGCTCGGCAGGGAGGTTGACGTGAAGATTGCGCTGGAGGTTTGCGTCGACTCGGCCCGAGGTCTTGCTGCCGCCATTGATGGCGGTGCCAGCCGTGTGGAACTTTGTGCTGCTCTCGAGGTCGGAGGATTGACGCCGTCGCGCGGAATGATGGAGTTCGCGTCGCAGGCGGCGGTACCTGTCTACGTACTCATCCGACCGCGAGCCGGCACTTTCGTCTACGACGACTGCGACGAGCGGATTATGGCGGCTGACATCGACGCGGTCCGGGCGGCCGGGCTTGCCGGGGTGGTCATCGGTGCAAGCAAGGCGGATGGGCTGCTGGACCTGTCCATACTGGAGCGACTGGCCGCGCGAGCTGAGGGATTGGGTATCACGCTGCATAGGGCCTTTGATCTTGTGCCCGATCCCTTCGAGGCGCTCGAACAGGCGGCCGCTCTTGGTATCGAACGTATTCTGACGTCCGGCGGCAGGCCGAAAGCAGCTGAAGGAGTGCGTCTCATAAGGAAACTTGTGGAACGGGCGGCCGGGCGCGTCTCGATCATGCCCGGCGGCGGGATTACGCCGCTTACCGTGAAAAGCATGGTTGAGGAGACCGGCGTCCGCGAGGTTCACAGCTCTTGTCGCGGCCCGGCAGACGTCGCCGATCCACGGGCGATTGCCTTCGGTTTTCAGGCCTCTTCCTGCCTCGATACGAGCAGACAGGTGGTCCGGCAGATGCGGGCGTCTCTCGACGGGCCGAGTGGCGCATCCGACATGCCGCCAACACCGGACATTTCGTAGTCTCTTCGGCCCAGCGCGTTGTCAATTCCCGGTGTCAGAACCCGCTGCCCATTTCATCCAAGTCAACTTGATATCAATTGTAAAACAGATAGGAAGCCTATAACCGTGGGCGAACGGACGCAGGGAACGACACATGTTCCGATTAGTGGAACCTTCTGACATAGAACTGGACCAGCTATTCAATCTCTCGCCCAATCCCTATGTCATCGTGGACAGGGAGTTGCGGCTGGTAGGGATGAACGAAGCCTACCTGACGACTACCGGGCGTAACCGGAAGCAGCTCCTCGGCCAGAACATGTTCACCGCCTTCCCGAGCGAGCCTGATTCTGCGTCCGGCCGATTGCTACGCCAGTCCTTCTCGAAGGTGTTCGCCAGTGGTGAGATCGACCACCTGCCGCTGATACCGTATCCGATTCCCGGGCCGGACGGGCGCCCGGTGGATCATTACTGGAGCGCCACCCATATCCCGATCAAGCGCAAGAGTGGCGGCGTCGCATACATTCTGCAGCACACGGTCGATGTAACGGAACTGCACCGTCTTCGCACCCAGATCGTCAGCGACGGGGCTCTCAAGGTTCACGCGGACCTCATGCGCCGCGCAGATGCCGTCCAGGGGCAAAATCTGGTTCTGGAGGAAGAACGGGAATATCTGCGGGCCCTGTTTGAACAGGCGCCGGGCTTCATGGCCGTGCTGCGAGAACCGGCGCACGTCTTCAGTATCGCGAACCAGTCATATCGTCGGCTGGTGGGCCGGGAAGATATGGTCGGGCAATCCGTGCGGGACGCCCTTCCGGAACTGACGGGACAGGGTTTCTACGAGCTTCTCGACGAGGTTTACGAGACGGGGCGACCATACCGGGCACAGGCGGCCCGCGTTCTTCTTCGTCCGCCCGGGAGCGAGGCACCCGAGGAGCGGTTCCTCGATTTTGTTTATCAGCCGATACGAAACGGCGAAGGTGCGGTCATCGGCATATTTGTGCAGGGGCATGATGTCACCGAACTCCGGCAAGCGCAGGAGGCAGCGCGCGAGAACGAGGAGCGTTTTCGCACACTCGCCCAGTCGCTGCCCACCCATGTCTGGACCGCCACTCCGGAAGGGCGGATGGAATGGTGTAACGACCAGATTTTCGTCTATAGCGGCCTCAGGTCGATCTATTTCGACAAGGAGCGGCGCTCGGCGATGGTGCATCCCGACGATGCAGAGCGGCTCGCTGCCTCCTGGGAGCAGGCCCTGGCGAGGGGGAGCCGGCTCGAGGCGGAGGTCCGGCTGCGCCGCCACGATGGCGTGTATCGCTGGTTCATAACCCGGGCTGTGCCGATAAAGAACCAGGCGGGAGAGATAACCCTCTGGGTCGCTACAAATACCGACATCGATGTTCAGAAGCAGACGGAGACGGAACTATCAGACCTTGCCACCACCCTCGGGCATACGGTGGAAAAACAAACGATGGAGTTGGTGCGTACGCAGGAGGTTCTTCGCCAGAGCCAGAAGATGGAGGCGATCGGGGCCTTGGCCGGCGGTATCGCTCACGATTTCAACAACCTCTTGCAGGTCATCACCGGCAACCTTCAACTCCTCGCGCGCGATATTGCAGGCAACGATGTGGCCGAAAAGCGCGTGAACAGCGCGCTTGCAGGTGCTGAACGGGGGGCGAAGCTCGCCTCTCAACTTCTGTCCTTCGGGCGCCGTCAGCCGCTGGAGCCGAAGGTAATCAATCTCGGACGCCTGGTGCGGGAAACCGACCATCTGTTGCGCCGCAGCCTCGGCGAAGCCATCGAGATCGACACGATCGTCAGCGGCGGCCTGTGGAATACCCTGGTGGATCCCAGCAATGTGGAGAATGCGCTCCTTAATCTCGCAATCAATGCGCGCGACGCCATGCAGGGGCAGGGCAAGCTGACAATCGAGCTGGGAAATGCCTTCCTGGACGACGAGTATGCGCGCCATGCCTTCGATGTGAAGGCGGGGCAGTATGTCATGCTTGCAGTGACCGATACCGGCGCTGGCATGACCCAGGAGATTCTCGAAAGGGTGTTCGATCCCTTTTTCACGACGAAGCCCGAGGGAAAGGGGACAGGTCTCGGGCTTTCGATGGTTTATGGTTTCGTCAAGCAGTCCGGCGGGCATATCAAGATCTATAGCGAGCCGGGCAACGGGACGACCGTCCGCATTTATCTGCCGCGTTCGATGGAGGAAGAGGACATTCTGCTGGAGAGTGTGAGTTCTACCGCGTCAGGTGGCATGGAAACCATTCTCGTGGTCGAGGATGACGAAGCGGTACGGGAGACGGTGGTGGGGCTGCTTTCCGAACTCGGCTATCAGGTGCTGAAGGCGAAGGACGCCGACAGCGGGCTTGCGATCATCGAAAGCGGCGTGCCCATCGACGTTCTTTTTACGGATGTGGTGATGCCGGGCAGGTTGAAGAGCAGCGAACTTGCCAAGAAGGCGAAGGACAGGCTGCCGCAACTCGGCGTTCTGTTCACATCGGGCTACACGGAGAATTCCATCGTGCATGGCGGCCGGCTGGATCCCGGCGTCAATCTGCTCAGCAAGCCCTATGGTCGGGAGGCTCTGGCTCGCAAGATCAGGCAGGTCATCGAACTGGGCCGCAATGGCAGTGCTCCTGTCCAGTCTGCCGTGCCCGCTCCGGACGATCAGCCGCCGCTGTCACAATCCACGGCGCGGCCGCCGGCGGTGTTGTTTGTGGAAGACGAGGCACTCATACGCATTTCCACAGCGGATTTCTTGCAGGAATCCGGTTTCCGCGTCATGGAGGCAGGCTCGGCGAAGGAAGCTTTGGCTGTCGTGGCCGAGGAAACGGTGGACATTCTCGTCACCGATCTCCACCTGCCGGAGATGACGGGCCTTGATCTGGCGGCGCGAATTCGTGAAAGCCAGCCTGATCTGCCCGTGATCTTTGCGACCGGGGATCGCTATGTCTTGGGCATGGAACAGGTTCCGGGCGCTGCGACCATCATCAAGCCCTACGACTACGAGGCTCTTCTTGCCCTTATTCGGAAGATGATCGCCTCGTAGCTGCCACGCTGGCGAGCGGCTCCTTTATCCCGGCGGCCACCTCGGTCTTGCGCAGCAGCCAGAGGATGATGACACCTGCGACTGTGGCGACGGTCGCGACCACCCACATTCCAGACCGATGCACAACCCGATCGCCCCCGACAGCCACATGCTGGCGCCTGTTGTAAGACCCTTCACGTCGCCGCGGCTCTGTATGACCACGCCGGCGGCAAGGAAAGCAATCCCCGCAGTAATCGCCTCTATCAGGCGGATTGGATCGATCTGCACAGTATCTGGCCGGCTGCCGAATTCGTAAATGATCTGCATACCGACCAGCGCGAAAACGGCGGCCGCGAGTCCGATGAGCGTGTTGGTGCGCAGCCCTGCCGCGAAAGACTAGAGACGCGCACCGGATTCGGCGATCACCCTGGTCAGGCTTCCGGTCGCCGGAAAAAGCGGGATCAAGCAGGCCTGCAGTGCGTGATAGAGGTCGCCTTTGCCGGGAAACAGGGTGTGGGCTGGGATCAGATCCGCCGTAAGCTCCTCGTGCCAGCCGCCGTTCCGGTGATCGAGGAAGCGGTTTGCGATCGTACCCCAGATGAGCCTGTAGCTGTCTTCGTAGAAGCGGTCCGTCGGGAGATGTTCGTTCAGGAAATGTGCGGCGCCGGCTCCCTCGCACATCGGCCACCAGAGTTTGTTGGTCTTGGCAGGTCGATCCTCCCAGTCCAGCGTATAGAAGAAGCCGCCTCTTTCCTTGTCCCAGCCCAGTGACATGGCTTGGACGAAAAGTGACTTGGCGGCGTCAGGCATCCAGCCGTGTTTCCTGTCGCCAAGCACCCAGAGCTGCAGCAGGAGTCGTGCCCACTCCAACCAGTGCCCTGGCGTCGTACCGGCGGGGCGGAACATCTCGTCGGGATGATAATAGTCCTTGTCGATCCGCCACTGCGCGTCGAAGTGCTCGGCCACCCGGAACCCGACGCTGCCCGCGCAACGCCGGATGACCAGGTCTGCGATGCTCTCCGCTTGTTGCAGGTACGCTGCGTCGCCAGTGGCCTCATAGGCCGCCATCAGGGCTTCCGTCAGGTGCATGTTTGAGTTCTGGCCGCGATAGTTGCCGCCATCGATTGGTGACCAATCACGCGTAAATTCTTCCGCGATTGCACCATGCTGCGGTTCCCAGAAGCGTGTCTGGATGACATTCGTGATGTCATCCAGGATAGGGTCGGCGAGGGGGTGGCCTGCGACCTTGGCGGACGCAGCGGCCAGAAGCACGAATGCGTGCCCGTAACCCTGCTTGGCCGCATCGACCGGCCCGTCGTTGTTGACCTGCCAGAAGTAGCCGCCATGTTCGCTGTCACGATGGCTTTCCCAAAGGTAACGCAAGCCATGGTCGATAAGGTCACCCGCTCCGGGGCGACCGAGCAGGTAACCGATCGAGAAGCAATGCACCATCCGGGCCGCGGCATGGATTCCACGCGTCGGGTTGGCTCCGCCGATCGGCCTTCCGGCGTCGTCCAGGTCGAAGAAGCCGCCTTCGGGGTTCATGGCATTGTATTGGAAGAAATCGAAGAGCCCATCAGCCTGCGTCAGCAGCCAATGGCGATGGTAGGGAAGGTTGCTCCACCGGTTTGCCGTTGCGTCACCGTCGCCCATGCTCTTCTCCCTGATAGATGGCAGCGCCCTCACTGAAGGCTATATCGCCGTCTCAGTAGTCTGTCATCGACAAAAGAGGCGAGAAACACGTCACGCCGCTGGACTTCACATAAACATATCTTTATATCATTAAGTCGGCTGTCGTGATTTGAGAGGAAGCCCATGTTTGACGACCTGTTCGGCCTGGAAGATCGCCCCCGTGACGGCGCTGAAATACTCTCAGCACTTCGACAGGCAGCGCGGGAGCGGATCCTGATCATCGATGGCGCCATGGGAACCGAGATCCAGGGGCTGGGTTTTGGCGAAGATCACTTTCGTGGAGATCGTTTCCTCGGTTGCGCCTGCCACCAGCAAGGCAACAACGACCTGCTCATCCTCACCCAACCCCAGGCAATCGAGGACATCCACTACCGCTACGCAATGGCGGGGGCCGACATCCTCGAGACGAATACATTTTCCTCGACGCGCATTGCGCAGGCCGACTACCAGATGGAGACGGCAGTCTACGATCTCAACCGGGACGGGGCGCGCCTGGCTCGTCGTGCCGCGCTGCGGGCGGAGAAGGAGGATGGCCGCCGCCGCTTCATCGCAGGCGCGATCGGTCCTACCAACCGGACGGCGTCGATTTCACCCGACGTCAACAATCCCGGTTACCGGGCGGTGACATTCGACGATCTCCGGCTTGCCTACGCCGAGCAACTCGACGGCCTGATCGACGGCGGCGCAGACATCATCCTCATAGAGACCATCTTCGACACCCTCAATTCCAAGGCGGCGATATTCGCTTGTGCCGAGCGCTTCGCGGAAAAGGGCATTCACCTGCCGGTGATGATTTCGGGGACGATTACGGACCTGTCCGGTCGGACGCTTTCCGGTCAGACGCCGAGCGCCTTCTGGTATTCCGTGCGCCATGCGAAGCCCTTCACGATCGGCCTCAACTGCGCGCTCGGCGCGGATGCCATGCGTCCGCACCTGCAGGAGCTCTCGGCGGTTGCCGATACCTTCATCTCGGCATATCCGAATGCCGGCCTACCCAACGAATTTGGCCGCTACGACGAAACCCCGGACGATATGGCCCGTCAGATCCGCGGGTTTGCCGAGGAGGGCATCGTCAATGTCGTGGGCGGCTGCTGCGGTTCGACGCCCGAACATATCCGGGCAATCGCCGATGCCGTAGCGTCGTTCAAGCCGCGCGCGGTGCCTGAGCACAAACCGTTCATGGCGCTTGCCGGCCTCGAGCCTTTTGTCTTCACGAAGGACGTACCTTTCGTCAACGTCGGCGAGCGGACGAATGTCACCGGCTCTGCGAAGTTTCGCAAGCTGATCACCGCAGGTGATTTTACCGCTGCGCTGGCAGTCGCCCGCGACCAGGTGGAGAACGGCGCAGCTGTCATCGACATCAACATGGACGAGGGCCTGATCGATTCCGAAAAGGCGATGGTCGAGTTCGTCAACCTGATCGCCGCCGAGCCGGACATTGCGCGCGTTCCGCTGATGCTCGACAGCTCGAAGTTCGAGATCATGGAAGCTGGCCTCAAATGCGTGCAGGGAAAACCCGTCGTCAATTCCATCTCGATGAAGGAGGGCGAAGAAAAATTAATCGCCCAGGCGAGACTGCTGCGCAATTACGGCGCGGCGGTTGTCGTCATGGCTTTCGACGAGCAGGGACAGGCCGATACCTACGAGCGCAAGGTGGAGATCTGCGAGCGAGCCTACAAGCTTTTGACGGAGGAGGCCGACTTCCCGCCGGAGGACATCATATTCGATCCCAACATCTTTGCGGTCGCGACGGGGATCGAGGAACACAATGGATACGGTCTCGCCTTCATTCAGGCGACCAAGACAATCCGCGAGCGGATGCCACTCGTCCACGTATCGGGTGGAGTGTCGAACCTCTCCTTCTCCTTCCGCGG